>NZ_JBAGKI010000044.1:0-49858 GCF_036689795.1 Micromonospora palythoicola
CTCGTCGTGCTTGCGGTGGCGATGGTTTGAAGGCGGTGGCGGGCACGACGGCGATGGTGGTGGCCGGCGGATGTGGCTCGGGCTCACCGGGCTTCCGCCAATTGACCCGGGCGGGATACCCGGTCTGCTATGCCAGGGCCTCTCGGTCGATCCACGCCGCGGCGGTCGGCGTGGCGGTGAGGCAGACGGTCCAGCCGTCCTGTTGCAGCAACTCGATCAGCTCACCGATCCGCAGTACGGGAGGTGCGGCGCAGACGACCAGGGCGAGCACCCGGCCTTCGGTCATTCGCGGGCCCCTGCCGCCGACGAGGCCGGCGGGCGAGGCAAGTCTGTCGTCAGGACCAGGAACTCCGGCGCGTTCTCCCAGCTCGGCCGCAGTCGAGCCTGCTGTGTCCAGCCCCACGAGTCGTAGGCCCGCTGGGCGATCGTGTTGTCGGGACGGACGAGCAGGGTGGCGCGCTGCTCGGTACGGCCACTCAGCAGTCGGTCGTGCAGTGTTCGCGCCACACCCAGGCGTCGCCAGTTGGCCCGTACCAGCAGCTCGCTGATCGCAAAGGTCCGCCGCCCGTTCTCGTCGGTGAACCCGGCGGGCACGTCACCCCTCACGCCCTCCCACCAGCGGGTCTGCGGCGGAAGCGGGAATCCGTAGATGTAGCCAACCATCTCCCCGTCGACAACGGCGGTGACGAGCTGCCACCCGATGCGTTCCCGGTGTGCGCCGAGCTGGCGACGGTAGCGGTCCTCGCTGTAGAACTCACCCTCGTCGGCGTGCACCTCCAGGTAGAGGCCCACGAGTTCGTCGACGAGCTTTTCGGCCTCATCGGCGGCGTCGGTCTGTAGTACGAGGTTGGCGATCATCGTGTCACCTGCTGGTCGTATGCGCGTGTGAACTGTTGGACGGCGGCGGTCGGACGCTCCAGCCGGCCGAGGTTCGCCCTGACTCCGGCCAGGTGTCTTGCTACCCGCTGGGAACGCAGCATGCTCACGGCGGGCAGCGCGTCCAGCGCCATCCGGGCCGCCTGGTTGACGTCGCCCTGCTGCCGGGTCGCATCGATCAGGTGGACGGAATACAGGAGCTGGTTGCGCCGGTGTGCCGGGGATGGATCTGTGGTGACCACTCGAAAAGCGTCCGCTGCGCGCCCTGGCTGGCCGAGGCAAAGGTAGGAGAGCCCGCGAATGCCCTGGACCTCCTGGTTGTTGACGAAGTGCACGAAACCCTGGTCGTCATCGTGTGGGCCGCGGTCCAACTCGTGGCGGGCCTTGGCCATGGCCCGCTCGTAGCCGCTCGCATCATTCAGCACAGCGAACGTGTGCGCCCGCCGGAGATGCAGGAGGCTCCGCAGGCGAGGAGTGGCCCACCCGGCGGACGTCCGTAGCGCCGCCTCGGCGCAGTGCAGGGATTCAATCGGCTGTGCCTCGCGCATGAGCAACGCGAGGTGGGTCAGCGCGCGAACCTCGACCTGCGGATCGTCGGCGATCCGTGCTCGAGTGATCGCCTCGTTGAGATATGGCCGGGCGGTGGCTCGTCGCTCCGAGTCGATCGCCAGCCAGGCAGCTTCAACCGCGAGGTCGGCGAGCGCGCTTTGCAACGCATCTCCCACCTCACGGCTGTACCGGGCGTTGGCGGCCCAGCTCAACAGGCGGGAGTGCACTTGGACGGCGACGTCGCAGAGCTCGTTGGCGCCTACGGCGGCGTCGGCCTGGCGTAGTTCGTTGACGAGGGTGCAGGCAACGCGAACCTGTTCCATACCGATCGTGGAAGGCGGGTCGACGAACTCCGCCAACAACTCCCGGTGTGCCGCAGATGTCACACCGGCCAGAGCGGCCAGCGTGCTGAACTGTCGGCGGTCCGTGGTGACCACCTCCTCAGTCGGTGCTGCATTGACGAGATGGTTTAGCTCGTTCGGCCAAGACCCGACGACCGGTCCGGGAAGCGGCTGCCCCGCCGTGACCGATGAAGGCTCTGCGGCGACCCCGGTCGGCGTCGTGGGTAGAGCGAACCATAAAAGTTTCGCCGGTAGGCGTAGCAGCTGTGCCCAATGCGTCAGACGGTCAAGGTGCACCACGGGCGGGCCGTTCTCGATCCGGCTGAGCTGCGCCTGGGTGATGCCCAACCAGTCCGCTACGGCGACCTGCGGCAGTGGGTTCCGACCGTGGTACGGGTGATGCCGGTACGCCCGGATCACCCGCCCGAGATGTCGTTGCGCCAGCGCGTCACGTACCGGCTCGTGCTCCCAGAATGACGACGGTACCGGCGGCGGCACGCTCAGCCTGTTGCGTTCGGCCGCGTGGCAGGGTGCGCAGCGTCCACTGTCGTTGTCCCGCGCCAGGCGGCTGCCACATCGAGGGCATTTCGCATGTCTCACCGGCGACCTCGCTGTTCGCGGTCGGCTGTGTCGATTGCGCTCAGTTGAGCCTATCTATTCAACCCGTCAGGGCGGACTGCGATATGCGCGCTACGTATATCGATCATCGGTGGGCTGAGGACCGCCGGAGTGAGTGCCGAAGCAGCGTCCGTCAGCGAGATGGCCATCAGTCAGACGTCAACGCTCAGTGCAGCAATCAGATGCGAGGTGTGCATGTCGACTACTTCACCCACGTCATACGGCTCGCCCTGCTGATCCACAAATCTGCCAGACATGGCCCGGGGCGGGTGCTGGGCTCCGGTGGTGCCGACCCCCGACGGTGCGCCGTCTTCGCCCGCCTCGGTGCCACACCACACGGCAGGGGAGGGACATGGATTCGATCGACGAGGTGCTCGGCGAGCTGCCGATGCCGCCGTACGTGACCGCCGAGGACGTCGGTTTCGCCGTGAAGGCGGTGACCGTGCACGCTGCGGAGCAGTGGCCCGAGGGGCCACGTTGCCGAAACGACCGCGCGCCGCATCCGTGCCGGCTGCACCGGTGGGGGCGGCGGGTGTTGGACCGGCGCGGCCTCAGCGATCGGCAGGTGCGGGCGCTCATCGTCGAGCAGGAGGCACCGCGGCGATGATCTACCGGTCCGGGGAACGCCTCCAAGCTCACCACGTACGTGCCGCCGAGTTTGACAGGCGCTGGCGGGGCCTGGACCCCGCCCAGGTGCACGCCTACCTCGACAGGGTCGCCGACGAGATCGACAGCCTGCACCGTGAGCTGACGACTGCGAACACCGAGTCGGAGCGGATCCGGCAGGCGTTGCGGCAGTGGCAGTCCCGGCACGCCGACTGCCGGCAGGGCGTATCCCGGCACGCCGGCTGTCGGCAGACAAACTACGACTACCCCACGGGGGAACGGCGGTGAGCCGCGAGGCGGTGACCCGTTGGCTGCGGCTGGTCGAGGCGGACGCCGAGCTGTCGGGGTACCTCATCGGGGTTGATCGGGATCGGCTCGCCGCGCACCTGGCCCGGCAGCTCGCGGCCGGCGGACCGGCCCTGGACGGCTGGCCGGGACTGCCGGAGGCGCAGCGGCGGCGGGCCGCCGACTACCTGGCCGGGGTTCTCTCCGCCCGCGACCACCCGGTCATCGACGAGGCCGCCGCACGTTTCCGGGCCGAGCTGCGCTGCCCGGGGCTGCTGCCGGAGCGGGCGACGGCGCTCGTCGTCGCCGCGCTGGCCCGGCTGGTCGGTGGCGGCGGTGACCGAGCCGGCCGGTTGGCGTTGCTGGCGGTGCTCGGCCGGGTCCACCGCCGGTACCGGCTGCGCCGCGAACACGGCCCGCTGATCGGTGCCGCGTTGGCACCTGTGGCACCACGACTGTGCCCGCAACCGGTCGGCTGGGAGCGACGGTGGCGGCGGGCCTGGGCGCTTGTCGAGCGCGCCGCCGGGCGGATGGGCGACGGGCCGGCGTTCTGGCCGGCCGAGGTGGTCGGCCGCGACCTGGCCGCCGAGGGCATCGCCATCCTGACGGTACGCCCGTGGCGGCGGCTGCCGTTCCGACCCGGCCAGGCGGTGCCAGTCTGCGTGCCGCAGCACCCCGGCCGGTGGCGCTGGTACTGCCCGGCGAACGCCCCACGCCCCGACGGCACCGTCGAGCTGCACGTCCGCGCGGTCCCCGCCGGCACCGTCTCCCACACCCTCGTCCATGAGGTGCGTCCCGGCGACCTGCTCCACCTCGGCCCACCCGTCGACATCGGCCTCAGCCTGCCCACCACTGCGGAGCCGTCCGGGGATCTGTTGCTGGTGGCCGGTGGCACCGGGCTGGCCCCGCTGCGCGCCCTGGTCGAGCAGGTAGCCGCCGCGCCGGCCGGTCGCCGGGTGACGCTTGTCGTCGGCGTACGCACCGTGGCCGACCTCTACGACGCGATCACCCTCGACAAGCTCGATCAGGCCCATTCCTGGCTGAGAGTCGTTCCGGCCTTCTCCCATGACCCATTCGTCGATCCGGCCGAACAGGGCGACGCCCTGACCGTCGCGCTCGACCACTACCGCTCCGGCCAGCAGGTTCACGTCTGCGGACCGTCCGCGATGCTCGTCCCTGCACAGAAGAGGCTCAGCACCGCAGGCATACCCGTCGACCGGATCCACCTGCCCGCGATTTGGTGAGGGCGGACGATCGGGGCTGTTACTGGTATCGACAGATGTGAGACCTTGTATCGGTCAGTGACCGCCTCGATACAAGGGGTGATTGGCGTGGGGGTTGATGACGAGCCGTCAGGATGGTCGGTCGAGAAGTTCGGCCCTGACCTGGTCCGTGACCTGCGGGCGCGGATACCCAAGGCGCTCCAGCGGGCCGTCGAGCTGGCCCAGAACGCACGGGAGGCGTCGGCGTTGGCCACGGATCATGCCTTCGGTCCGACCCGCTGGAAGCAGCAGTACGAGTCGCTGCACGAGCACCTCCGGGACCTGCCAGATGTGCAGGACGTGCATCCACCCGGCGCGCAGGTACGCGTCACCATCTGCCGTAACCATCTGCTGTTGCCCTGGATGTACGCCAAGCGCCGCGGTCTCGACATGCGGCGCGTCCGGGGGCGGCTCAAGAACCATCTTGTGCGCGACCTGCTGATCCTCTTCGGTCCGGCGCCTGGCTACGACGAGCCGACCCTGCCAGGCATGCCCGAGACTCCGGACGAGGCCCGCGACCGGAGCCTGCTGCGCGCGGCCATTGAGGAACTCACCCCGCAGCCCAGGACGCTGCTTGTCGGCTTCGCCTGCAACTCGGACGAAGGGCTGCTCGGCGTCTCCTGGGGTGAAGCCGCTCTCGCTCCTGGTGGTGGGCTGGACTGGGGACCGGTCGAAGAGCTGTTCCGGCTCGCCTGAGCGTTCTGCGTGATGTGCTGGCCGCGCCGGGGCCGGCGACAGCTCACGCGTCTGTGTCGCCGTACTCGCGGATGTCGTTGACGTCGAGGGTGATCCGGCTGTTGTCGGCCCACTCGCCGGTGGCCTGCTGCCAGCTGCGGTCGTCGCGCTCGTCGATCGCCGACCAGTTCGGCCGGTGGTGGCGGAGGTAGATGGGGCCGGTCGACTCGCCAGGGGCCAGCTCCCCGCCGGTGAAGGTCAGCTCGATCCAGCCGGGGATCGGGGTGCCGGGCGGCGGGAAGACCGTCGGGGTGGGCGTCGGAGTCCGTGGCAGCGGCGACGTGGTCGTCGCGGGTGCCATTGACGATCCCGAGGCGGGCGGCGATGGCGCAGTCGGCGGTGGCGAGACCGGCGGGCCCGGCGGCAGGGGTGGCGGGAAGTACTGGATGTGGCGGTGCACGTTGGCGCAACCGATCGCCGCCCAGTCGCAGTTGGTGACCAGCGAGGTGTTCCCACCCTCGAACGTCAGGTGGTAGCGGATCCGCACGTCCGCCAGGTCCAGCGGGGCGGTGCCCGTGTTGACGACCTGGAGAACGTGCTGGATCTGGTTGTCCGTCGGTGACCAGCTCAGGTTGCGGTAGCTGACCCGCGCCTTCCCGTACGCGGTGCGGACCGGGGTCACCGGCGAGTCGAGGGAGTAGCCGGCGTTGGTGTACGCCCACACGGTGAGCCGATATTCCGTGCCGGGCGCGAGATCCGTGAGCGTGAGGTCGGTGCCGGTGGTGGTGCCGAGGCTGCGGTACACGTTGGGGCCCAGCCACGCCCGGACCTCGTGCTGGATGGGCATTGCGCCCGGCTCGCCGATCCAGGTCGACGGCGACCAGGTCAGGGTGAGCCGGTGTGGCTCGTTGGCCACCACCACAGGGGCGCCGGGAGTGGTCAGCACCGGATCGTCGGCCGCGTGGGCGACGGCGGCGCCGGACAGCCCGAGCACGATGCCGAGGACGGCGACGAGGGTGACCCGACGAGCACTCATGGTGCGCATGCTAGGTAACAGCATGCATGGATATCAATGGCCCGGGTCGCGGTCCCGCTCGGCTCAGACCCCTGGCCTTGGCGTGGCGCCGATCTGGGCGACGAGGAAGTCGAGCCGCTCGGCCTGGCCGTTCGGGGGGATGCGCCCGCTCTCGGTCAGGGCGGCTATGCCGTGCAGTGCGCTCCAGGTGATCTCGGCGAACAGTTCGCGTCGCTGATTGTCCGGGTGGAAGCAGCTCACGAACTCGCCGAAGGCGGCACGCAATGGCGGTGGCGTCTCGGCGTGCGCGAACTTCACGTCGGTTGGCAGCATGAACATGGCCTGGTAGAGGGCGGGCTGCTCGGTTGCGAATTCCAGGTAGGCGCGGCAGACGGCGTGCAGCGCCGCAGGCGGCGTGGGGTCGGTGAGCCGGGCGCGGCGCAGGCGGGTCGCGAGTTCGCCGAAGCCTTCGAGGGCGACGGCCCGCATGATGTCGTCCTTGCCGGTGAAGTGGCTGTAGAGCACCGGCTGGCTGTACTCGACGCGTTCGGCGAGCCGCCGCGTTGTCACTGCCTCCCACCCTTCGGCCTCGGCGAGTTCGCGGGCGGCCGTGATGATCAGCTGGTGGCGCTGGGCGCGTTCGCGTTCGCGGCGTTCCGAGATGGCGGACATGGCCAAATACTAGCAGCGCTAGACATGCTGTCGACGGCAACGTATCGTCGCTACAACATCTAGCGCCGCTAGGGCCAAGCGAGGGGGAATTCGATGCTCAGCAACGTCGCCACTGTGCTCGCCGGACTGGTCGGTGTGGCCGTCAGCGTCATGGGCGCTCACGCCTTCTGGGCACCGCAGGGTGCGGTGGCTTTGGCATCCCCGACACCCCGACCGAGGACCGGGCCTTTCACGCCTGGCTGTCCGTCAAGGCCGTGCGGGACATCGCCGCGGGGCTCTTCATCCTCATCGTGGCGGTCGGCGGGACAACCCACCTGCTGGGCGGGCTCATGCTGGCCGCCACCCTCATCCCCATCGGCGACGCGCTGATCGTGTGGCGCAGCGGTGGGCCCAGGTCGGCCGTATTCGGCATCCATGGCGCTACCGCAGTGGTGATGCTGGCGATCAGCGTGCTCCTGCTCATCGCGTAACCGATCACGCTCGTCGCCGGGCCGGCCTCCCGATCGGGCGGTCGAAGCTGCGCGGCCGGTGCCCCTGCGGGTGAACCCCGACGCAATCCCGGGGCGTCAGGGAGTGACCAGAGCAAATTTCACTACTAGCGTCGGTCGAGCCTGGACAGACACATCTCGGGGGAGGATCTTCCATGCGCCACCACCACCAGCGTGCCGCCAAATGAGGCGCCGCCCGCTCGTCGCCGCGGCCACCGCCACCGTCCTGGTCGCCGCCGGCCTCGCCGTGACCGGCGGGACCGCCGTCGCGCACGGCGGCGGCTACTCGGCCCTGATCCAGCGGGCCTCGTACGGCGTACCGCACATCACCGCGCGCGACTTCGCCAGCCTCGGCTACGGCGTCGGGTACGCGCAGGCGGAGGACAACATCTGCCTGATCGCCGAGCAGATGGTCACCGTGAACGGCCAGCGGTCCCGCTGGTTCGGCGCGGACACCGACAACGTCGCCAGCGACCTGTTCCACCAGGAGGCGATCGACGACCGGGCCGCCGAGCGCTGGCTCGTCGGCCGGCGCGACGGCCTGAGCGCACCCTCCAACGAGGTACGCGACCAGATGCGCGGCTTCGCCGCCGGCTACAACGCCTACCTGCGGGGAGCGCGGAAGAAGATCAACGACCCGGCCTGCGCCGGGCAGGAGTGGGTGCGTCCGATCACCGAGTTGGACCTGTGGCGGGCCAACCGGGCCCGGATGGTCCGGGCCAGTTCCGGCGCGCTCGCCGACGGCATCGTCGTCGCCACGCCACCGGCTGCGGACGGCAGCGGCGCGAAGTTGAGCGCCCCGCGGGCGGAAGCCGTGGTCACCGCCCGCGACGGGGCGCCGGCCGGAGTGGGCAGCAACGCGTACGGTCTGGGACGCCGCGCCACCACAAGCGGCGCCGGCATGCTGCTGGCGAACCCGCACTTCCCGTGGGACGGCGACGAGCGCTTCTACCGGATGCGGCTGAAGGTGCCCGGCCGGTACGACGTGGAGGGCGCGGCCCTGATCGGCGATCCGCTCGTCGAGATCGGGCACAACGGCAAGGTCGCCTGGTCGCACACCGTCTCCACCGCCCGCCGCTTCGTCTGGCACCGGCTCACGCTGGTGCCCGGCGACCCGACGAGCTACCGCTACGACGGCCGGTCCCGGAAGATGGCGGCCCGCACGGTCACCGTCCGGACACCCGCCGGGCCGGTGAGCCGTACCCTCTACGACACCCACTTCGGCCCGGTCGTCGTGGTGCCGGGCCGCTTCGACTGGACCACCGACACGGCGTACGCGATCACCGACGTCAACGCCACGAACAACCGGGCGCTCGACGGCTGGCTCGCCATGGGCCGGGCGCGCTCGGTGGATGAGCTGCGGTCGGTGCTGGACCGGCGGCAGTTCCTGCCCTGGGTCAACGTCATCGCCGCCGACCGGCACGGACGGGCCCTCTACTCGGACCACTCCGTCGTGCCCCGGGTCACCGACTCCCTCGCCGCCGCGTGCATTCCAGCTTCCTTCCAAAGTCTGTACGCGACGAGCGGCCAGGCCGTCCTCGACGGCTCCCGCTCCTCGTGCGAGCTGGGTCGGGACCGCGACGCGGCGGTGCCCGGCATCCTCGGACCGGCGAACCTGCCCACGCTGGTCCGCGACGACTACGTGACGAACTCCAACGACAGCTACTGGCTGGCCAACCCCGCCCGCCCGCTCGTCGGGTACCCGCGCATCGTCGGCGACGAGCGGACCGTCCGCAGCCTGCGGACCCGGCTCGGCGTGCACCAGGTGCGGCAGCGGCTCGCCGGCACCGACGGGCTGCCCGGCCGGGGATTCACCACCGGCCGGCTGTGGGACGTGACGCTCGGCAACCGGGCGTACGGCGGCGAACTGGTCCGCGACGACCTGGTCCGGCTCTGCGAGGCCCAGCCGACGGCCACCGCCTCGGACGGCACCACGGTCGACCTGACGGCCGCCTGCGCCGCGCTCCGTGGCTGGGACCTCCGGGTCGACCTGGGCAGCCGGGGCTCGCACGTGTTCACCGAGTTCGCCCGGGCCGGTGGCCTGCGGTTCGCCGACCAGTTCGACCCGGCCGCCCCGCTGACCACGCCGAACCGGCTCGCCGTCGACGACCCGAGGGTCCGCACGGCGCTCGCCGACGCCGTGAAACTGCTCGGCGGTATCCCGTTGGACGCCCGCCTCGGCGACATCCAGACCGAACCACGCGGCGCGGAACGCATCCCCATCCACGGTGGCTGGCCGGAGGCCGGTGTCTTCAACATGATCATCAACCAGGTGCAGCCCGGCGTCGGCTACCCGAAGGTGCGGCACGGCACGTCGTACCTGATGGCCGTCGAGCTGGGCCGCCACGGGCCGTCGGGCCGGCAGCTGCTCACCTACTCGCAGTCGGCCAACCCGAACTCGCCCTGGTACGCCGACCAGACCCGGCTGTACTCGGCCAAGGGGTGGGACACCATCAAGTTCACCAAGCGGCAGCTACGGGCCGACCCGAACCTGGTCACCTACCGGGTGGGGGAGCGCCACCGCTGACCGACGGCGCTGACCCGGACGCCGGGTCGGGCTGTGGCGGGTCGCGAGTTGCGGCATGTTGGGCTTTCTGGTTCGCAGGAAGCCGCGAGATGCCGCATGTCGGGTGGCAGCTCGCGTCCTGCCGCCCGACCCCCTTGTCACGGAGCTGGCGGCTGGTAGGTGATGGGCAGCCGGACGGCGGCGTCGATCTCCGCCGTGGTCAGCAGCGGCACGATGCGGGCGTCGACACCACCCGCCGCCCGTACGGCGATGCCGAGCGCGGCGGCGGTCACGTTGTCCGGCACCTCGCAGAGCACGTACAGGTCGAACTGGCCGAACGCGTAGTACACCGCCTCGACCTGCCCACCGGCGTTCTCGATGAGGGCCTCGACCACCTCGGCCCGCGCCGTGCCGCCCTCCTTGGCCAACCCGGCCATGCCCGGAATCGTGTAGATCGCTGTGACCAGGAACTTCGCCACGCTGGCACCACCTCTCCCGCCGCCTGCCCGGCCTTGACCGCGTGCCGCGCCTACCCGTTTCCCGTCCGGTCACGCCTGGCGGCGCAGAGTCACCGTGGCAGTGCTCACAGAAAGCTCTGCTGGTCGCTAAACGGGCGGCGAAGTGTCGTTGGCGAGGGCTACTGTGCCGTGCGGGCTTCACCTCCGCCGTCGCGCCGGCCGATGGGCGCCACGTCGGCCACCACCGCTCGCCTTATGGGCAGTTCCAACAACGGGAGACCTCGTGACACAGCAATCTGTCGCGGCACCGCAGCCTGTTCCGACCTCGGACAGGCTCGACGCCGCGGTACTCAAGGTGGCCGGCGTCGTGGTGCTCGGTGCGCTCATGTCGATCCTCGACGTGACGGTGGTCAGCGTCGCCCTGCCGACGTTCCAGAGCGAGTTCGACGCCTCGTACGCCCGGGTGGCGTGGACGATGACCGGCTACACGCTCGCCCTGGCCACGGTCATCCCGCTCAGCGGGTGGGCCGCCGACCGGTTCGGCACCAAACGCCTCTACATGATCGCGCTGGCGCTGTTCACCATCGGCTCCGGCCTGTGCGCCACCGCCGACACCATCGGCCAGTTGATCACGTACCGGGTGTTGCAGGGTCTCGGCGGCGGCATGCTGATGCCGATCGGCATGGCGATCATGACGCGGGCGGCCGGGCCGAACCGGATCGGCCGGCTGATGGCGGTGCTCGGCATCCCGATGCTGCTCGGCCCGATCGGCGGCCCGATCCTGGGCGGCTGGCTGATCGACGTGGCGAGCTGGCACTGGATCTTCCTGATCAACCTGCCGATCGGCATCGTCGCGCTGGTGTACGCCCAGCTGGCCCTGCCGAAGGACAGCCCGCAGCCCTCCGAGTCGTTCGACTTCCTCGGCATGCTGATGCTCTCGCCGGGTCTCGCCCTCTTCCTGTACGGCGTCTCCACGCTGCCCGAGGCCGGGACCTTCGCCGACCCCGAGGTGTGGGGGCCGATGCTGGTCGGTGCCGCACTGGTGGTGGCGTTCGTCATCTACTCGTTCAAGCCCCGGCACCCGCTGCTCGACCTGCGGCTGTTCCGTAACCGCAGGCTGACCGTCGCGGCGTTGACCATGTTCGTCTTCATCATCGCGTTCATGGGTGCCGGCCTGCTGTTCCCGAGCTACTTCCTGCAGGTACGCGGTGAGTCGACGCTGCATGCCGGCCTGCTGATGGCTCCGCAGGGCCTCGGCGCCATGGTCACCATGCCGATCGCCGGCATGCTCGCCGACAAGGTGCCGGTCGGCCGGACGGTGCCGTTCGCGCTGCTGCTCATCCTCGCCGGCTTCTTCACCTTCACCCAGCTCGACGCCGACACCTCGTACGTGCTGCTCTGCGGCTCGCTGTTCGTGATGGGCCTCGGCATGGGCGGCACGATGATGCCGGTCATGACCTCGGCGCTCAAGACGCTGACCGGGCACGAGGTGGCCCGAGGGTCCACGCTGGTGAACATCCTCCAGCAGATCGGTGGATCAGTCGGCGCCGCGGTGATGTCGGTGATCCTGACCAACGAGCTGAACGGCTCCCGGCAGGTCCCCGGCCTGACCGACGAGAACGGCAATCCGGTCACCGAGGCCGGCCTGGCGATCGCCGCCCAGCAGCGGCCGGAGCTGGCACAGCAGATTCCCGACCCGTCGCTGATCGAGCGCGGGCTGGACTTCGCCGCCAACTCCTTCGCCACCACCTTCTGGGTGGCGTTCGCCCTGGTGGCGGCCACGTTCATCCCGGCCGCGTTCCTGCCTCGGCGCCGGGAACGGTCCCACCTGCTCGACGACCAGCCCGGAGATCAGCCGGGCGACCAGCCGAAGGTCCCGGTCATCGTCCACTGACCGCTCCGCCCGTCTCGACGGAGCCGGCCCGCCCGGGTCGGCTCCGCTTCGGCGTTACCGGCCCGCAGCTTGCGGCATGTCGGTTCCTCGGGGCCGTGGGAGGCCCCGACATGCCGCATCTCGTGCCTCGTCCCCGGCTGCGCGACGGCGTGGTGATGGGGTGCCGCTCCTCGGGCCCGGTCGGCTCGGGCGTGTCGGTGCTCGGCGTAGCGCCTCGCGGCTTGCGGCATGTTGGGCCTTCCCAGGAGCTGGAAGGCCCAACATGCCGCATGTCGTGTCGGGCGGCACCTGAAGTTGGTCCGCGCGTCCTGTCGGACGGGCAGGTCGGATGGGTGGCGGGCCGGCGGGACGGGCCGCTCGCGCTTTGCGGCATGCTGGGGCTTCCGGCGCGCGGGAGGCCGCGACATGCCGCATCTCGTGGCTGTCGCCGAGCGGGCGGGCGCGGGACAGGGCAGCTGGCGGTAGGGTGCGGCCGGTGGGGAAGATCGGATTGCCGCCGGAGCTGGTGGTGCCGCCGGGGGTCGAGGCCGAGCGCGTGATCACTGCCGTGCTGGCCGACCTGCGGTCCGGCGAGCACCGGGGCGTGGTGGTCGACTCGCCGCCGGGGGCCGGCAAGTCGACCCTGGTGGTACGGGCCGCCATCGAGCTGGCCACCGGTGGGTCGGGCGGTGCCGGGTTGGTCGACACCGGTTCGGGCGACACCGGGTCGGGCGGTACCGACTCGGGCAGCGGCGGATCGGGCGGTGGCGAACCGCTGATGATCATTGCGCAGACCAACGAGCAGGTCGATGACCTGATCGACCGGCTCGCCACGAAGGCGCCGCGGCTACGGATCGGGCGGCTGTCGGCGGGTGACTACCGGGCGTCGCCCCGGGTGCGGGCGCATCCGCAGGTCCGGGTCGCCGCGAAGGCCGCCGACCTGGCCGCCTCGGCCGTGGTGATCGGTACGGCCGCCAAGTGGGCCACGGTCACCGAGGGCTGCTGGCCGTGGGCGATCGTGGACGAGGCGTACCAGATGCGCTCGGACGCCCTGCTGCGCGTGGCCGGCAGGTTCGAACGCGCCCTGTTCGTGGGTGATCCGGGGCAGCTCGACCCGTTCTCCACCGTGGACAGTGGTCGGTGGGCGGGGTTGACCTGGGATCCGATGCAGTCGGCGGTGGCGGTGCTGCTGCGGCACAACCCGCACCTGCCGGTGCGTCGGCTGCCGGTCTCCTGGCGGCTGCCCGCCTCGGCGGCCCCGGTGGTGTCCCGCGCGTTCTACCCGTTCACCGGCTTCCGCGCCGGCACCGGCGCGGACGACCGGGCCCTGCACCTCACCGTGCCCGGGTCGGGTGACGCCGCCGACCGGGCGGTGGAGTCGGCCGCCGCCACCGGCTGGGCGCTGTACGAGCTGCCGGCCCGGCACACCCTGCGTACCGACGGGGAGGCCGCCGCCGCGTGCGCCGCGCTCGCGCTACGGGTGCTGCGGCGCGGGGCGGTCGCGGTCAGCGAGCAGGCGCCCGGTGGCGCGCCGGTCACCGCGGACCGGATCGCCGTCGGTGCCGCGCACCGCGACCAGGTCGCGGCCATCCGCGCCCGACTCGGCGAGGCCGGTGCGGACATCACCGTCGACACCGCCAACCGCCTTCAGGGCCGGGAGTACGACGTGACGATCGTGCTGCACCCGCTCTCCGGTCGGCGCGACGCGACCGCCTTCCACCTGGAGTCGGGACGGCTCTGCGTGCTCACCTCCCGGCACCGGCACGCCTGCCTGGTGGTGGCCCGCGCCGGCATCGGCGACCTGCTGGACGCCCACCCCTCGACCGAGGTGCCGCAACTTGACGTGCCGGTCCGGTTCCCCGACGGCTGGGAGGCCAACCAGGCCATCCTCGCCCACCTCGCCACGGTGCTTGCACCGCCGCGTTGACCAGCGGCGACGGCATGCAGGATGAACGGATTCACGCCGTCGTCGATCACCGGGATTCATGTCGGTGTCCCGATACAACGGCGGTTCAGATGATCTGTCGCCGTCGATAGCGTGGGGTGCCTAGGCCGTCGGAGAAAGGCGGACCATGACCTCCCCATCCGTTTCGTTGTCCCGGCGCGGGCTGCTCGCCGGCACCGCGGTCGCCTCGGCCGCGGCCGTCACCGCAACCGTGCTCACCCCATCCGCCGCGGCGGCCGTCCCGGTCCACCCGGCAGCGTCGGCGGTCGTCCGCGACGGGATCGCCACCGCACGACTGGCCGCCCCGGCGGCCCTGCAACCGGATCTGCACGAGCGGCTGGGCGCCTGGTTGGCGTTCTGGTCGGCGAACTCACCAGGTTCGTGGAGTGTCCCCGTCGAGGTGGTCGGCGCGGCCGACGCCGCCGGGGCGGCGTTCACCCTGCGCGCCATCCGGGTGGTGACGGCCGATCGGCCGTTCGCCGCGTTCCTCGCCGGCCGAGCCGACCACGCCCACCTGGGCACCCTGGCCAGCCTGCACCACCACTTCGGCCAGGTGAGCGCCGCCGCCGACGGTGGGCTGCGCGTGATCGACGGTGCGGCCGGGTTCACCGGCTCACCCGAGCAGGTCGCCTTCGCGGTCGCGGCGTGCCGCGAGCTGTGGGGCGTGCGTACCGCCGGTGCCGCCACCTGGCGGCACCAGGTGGGCCGTCTCGACGCCGCCTCCCGGTCCGGCTGGGCGGCCTTCACCAGGGCGGCCCTGCGGCGCGGGCTGCGTACCGACACCTACTGAACGAACCGGAGGAAACACCATGGCACGCCACGAGTTCCGCTTCGTGGTCGACGGCGTCGACCTGACATCCGAGCAGCAGAGCCAGATCGCCGGTGAGATCCAGAAGGCAGGTCTGGCCGCGCTCTCGGTCGCCGGTACCAAGCTCAGCAACCCGCTCGCCCTCGGCCACGCCAACCTGCGGCTGCGGCCCGAGTGGTACGGCCTGTGGGTGATCGACGGTCCGTTCGCCCAGGACCTCGGCGAGAAGATCAACGACATCGGCTTCTGGTTGCAGAAGTGACCCGACCGCCGCGGGGACCGGACGGGCCGGGGGAGCGGATGTGCCCGAGTACGCCCGCGGGCAACGCCACGGTCTTCCTCGGCATGATCACCCCGGCGGGCCGGGTCGCGTACGTGACCCCGGCCCTGCCCGCCGAGGTGGCCGTCGCCGCCGCGACGGAGGCCGACGTCGCGGTGGAGACCCGCTACCGGCTCGCCGGTCCCTGCGTCACCAGCCGGTGCGGCTTCTGGACCGGCGAGCACTGCGGGCTCGGCGAGCGCCTGGTCGCCTCGTACGCGCAGACCGTCGGCGAACCGGAGGTGGAACTGCCCCGCTGCGCCATCCGGCGCACCTGCCGCTGGTTCGCCGAACAGGGGCCGGCCGCCTGCGTCGCCTGCGCCCACGTGGTCACCGACGCGCGCTGAACCGGGACGGCACGGGGTGTCGGTCCGGTCGGCTACCGTCGGTTGCCATGAGCGTGCGGGCGGGCGGATTCATGATCGGGCGGGATCATCCGGCCGGTCTGTTGCGGGCCGAGGTCGACCGCGCCACCGCCAGCCACGGTGGGCTGGTCCTGGTCGCCGGTGAGCCCGGCATCGGCAAGACCACCCTGGTCACCGCCGCCGCCGACGAGGCCCGACGACAGGGTGCGTTGGTGCTCGGCGGCGCCTGCTGGGATTCGGCCAGCGCACCCGGCTACTGGCCGTGGACGCAGGTGTTGCGCCGGCTGCGCCGGTCGACGCAGGACTGGGCGGTGGCCCGGGAGTCGGCCGAGCCGGCGCTCGCCCTGCTGCTCGGCGAGGCGAGTTCACTGGTGCCGGCCACCGTCCACGGTGAGGGCAGCGTCCTGACGTCGGTTCGCGGCGAGGGTGACGCGGCCGAGCAGGAGGCGTTCGCCCTGCACGACGCGGTCACCACCGCGCTGGTCGCCGTCTCGCAGCGCCGGCCGGTCATGGTGATTCTCGACGACCTGCACTGGGCCGATCCGGCGTCGATGCGACTGCTGCGGTTCGCCGCCCAGCACACCTGGTTCGAGCGGCTGCTGCTCGTCGGCACCTATCGCGACGCCGAGGTGGAGGCCGCCGACCACCCGCTGCGGCCGTTGCTGATGTCGCTGGTGGCCAAGGCCACCTCGATAAGCCTCACCGGCCTCAGCCGTGACGACGTCGGCGAGCTGATGACCCGCACCGCCGGCCGGACACCCGATGCGCACTGCGTCGACGACGTGCACCGGCGCACCGGCGGCAACCCCTTCTTCGTGGAGCAGACCGCCCGGCTCTGGCACGCCGACGGCACGCTGGCCACCATTCCTCCCGGCGTACGGGAGGTGGTGCGGCGGCGGCTGGAGCATCTGCCCGCCATGGTGACCGACGCGCTCACCGTCGCCGCCGTGCTGGGCCGGGAGTTCCACGGGGAGGTGTTGGCGGCCGGTGTCGGCCTGCCCTCGCCCCGGGTCGGTGAGTTGCTGGAGGTCGCGGTCACCGCGCGACTGCTGCTCGGTCTGGGCGGCGACCGCTACGCCTTCGTGCACGACCTGGTCCGCGAGACGCTCTACGACGCGCTGACCGAGGACGACCGCGCAGCGCGGCACGCCGCCGTGGTGCGGGCCGTCGAGGAGCACGACACGCTGGGTCGGTTGCTGATCCCCGCGGATGTGGCCCGCCACGCGTGGCTGGCCGGTGCCCACCTGGACGCGTTCCGCGTCACCGAGCTGCTGCTCGACGCGGCACGGGACGCCAGGTGCCGGCTGGCGCTCGAGGAGTCGACCGTTCACCTCCGGCGGGCGCTTGAGGTGGTCCGGGACGACCTGCAGCGAGTGAAGATCATGACGGCGTTGACCGATCAGCTCTTCCACTGCGGTGCCCGGGAGGAGGCGCGCCAACTGCTCGGCGACGCCACCGCGCTGGCCCTGACGGTCGACGACCCGGTGACGCTGGCCCGGTTCGCGCTCAACGTGCGTCGCCACTGGCAGCTTGAGCCGATACCCGGCATCGACGGCGAGGCGCTGCTGCGGGAGGCGTACCGGCGGCTCATCGGCGAGCCCGACGACAGTGTCGGGGCGGCCGTCCTGGAAGCCGACCTGATCACCGCCACCGAGACGCTCGCCCGGTCGACGCGCGACGACGAGGCGCTCACCTTCAGCCTGTGGGTGCGACACGACTCCACCTGGGGATTGGGCACCGCCGCCGACCGGGCCGCCCTCACCGGCGAGATCCGCGACGTCGCCCGTCGCAACGGCGACCGGGAGACCGAGCTGTGGTCCACCTCGCTGCGCTGGGTGGCGTTGCTGGAACTCGGCGACCCGCACTATCTCGACGAACTCAACGCCTTCGTCACCGGTGGACGACAGACCGGCAAGTCCCGGCACCAGATGGCGGCGGCCATCGACGGCGGCATCATCGCCGCCTTCCGAGGCGACTTCGCCGGTGCCGACTCCTGCTACGCCGAGTTCGGTGAGCTGGACGAGTGGGAGCACTCCGACCATGCCTTCCTCGGTCATCACCTGCGCTGGGCGTTGTTGCTGCTGCGGGGCCGACTCGACGACGCCGACGCGTTGCTCGACGGGCTCGCCACGGCCGATCATCCGCAGCTCGGTCTGCTGCGGGCGATCACCGCCGCCGAACGCGGCGACCATCGCACGGCGGCCGACCTCACCGCGGAACTCGAAGCCGCGGGCACCCAATTCGCCGGGTCGATCTCGCCGATGTGGTTGCGGTTGCGCGCCCAGGCCACGGTCGCCGATCCGACCCGCTGCGCCGAGGTGCGTCAGGCGCTGCTGCCGTATCGGGGCCAGTGGCTCGTCTCGCTGTACGGCTGCGACCTCAGCGGTCCGGTGGATCACTGGCTCGCCGTGGTCGACGCCGCCGAGGGGCGTTGGGACGACGCCGTCGCCGGTTTCTCCGCCGCCCGCGCCGAAGCTGACCGGATGGGTGCCCGGCCGTGGTCGCTGATCGCCCGGACCGCGCTGGTCGACGCGCTGACCGCCCGGGCTGGGCCTGACGACGCCACGATCGCCGCCGCCCTGCGTACCGAGGCTGGGCGCGAGGCCCGCGACCTCGACATGCCGCAGGTCCTGGCCCGACTCGCCGCCGTCGTGCCGGTCGTGCCGGCCACCGCGAGGCGCGCCGGGGCGGGACGGGTGGACGGTCCGGCCACGACAGGCGGAGGGACGGCCGGCGCGGGCACAGCGGCCGGCCCGGTGGTGGCGGGAGCGACCGCCGCCGGGTGGGCGTCGGGCGCGACGGCCGTGGCTCCGGTGCCCGCCGCGACGACCGGCACTGGTGCGGTGGGCCCGGCGTACGAGTTCCGGCGCGACGGGGCCGTCTGGCGGCTCACCTTCGACGGCAGCACGGTCCATCTACCCGACGCCAAGGGGCTGCACGACCTGCGCCTGCTGCTCGGCCGTCCCGGCGTCGACGTGCCCGCCGTCGAGATGCTCGATCCGGCCGCCGGGCCGGAACTCGTCGCCGCTCGCAGGATGGGCGGCGATCAGGTGCTCGACGACGAGGCGAAGAGCCGCTACCGGCGTCACCTGGAGCGGCTCGACGACGAGATCGACCTGGCGGCTGGGCGTGGCGACGATGCCAGGGTGGCGGCGCTGGACGCCGAGCGGCAGGCGCTCATCGACCAGTTGCGGGCCGCCGCCGGGCTGGCCGGCCGGACCCGTCGGCTTGGTGACGAGGCGGAACGGGCCCGCAAGACGGTAACCGCCCGCATCCGCGACACGCTCCGCCGCCTCGACCAGCGCCACCCACCCCTCGCCACCCACCTACGCGCCACCATCTCCACCGGCGCCGCCTGCCGCTACCTCCCACCCACCCCCCTCCCCTGGCACCTCTGACCAGGAGCGATCTTGGTCCGAAAGCGCCCTCCGAGGGGCACCTCCGGACCAAGATCCAGGCTGCGGGTCGGGTCAGCGGCGGTTGTAGCGGTGCATGGTGAGGGGGCCGAAGACGAGGATGAAGGCGGCGCTCCAGACAGCGATCCACATCATCGCCGAGGCGTCGGTGGTGCCGGCCATGGCCGCGCGTACGGACGAGACCAGATGCGTGATCGGGTTGGCCTTGACGAACGCCTGGAGCCAGCCGGGCATGGTGGACGGGTCGACGAAGACGTTGCTCAGGAAGGTCAGCGGGAACAGCACCATCATGCTGACCCCCATCACCGACTTCTCGCTGCGCAGGATCAGCCCGAAGAACGTCCACACCCAGGAGAACGCGAAGGAGAAGACCACCAGCAGGCCGATCCCGGCGAGGACGCCGACCACGCCGCCGTCCGGGCGGAAGCCGAGCACCAGCCCGACGGTGAGGATCACCAGGGCGGCGAGGACGTAGCGCAGCACGTCGCCGACGATCATGCCGACCAGCGCGGCGGGCCGCCAGACCGGCAGCGTCCGGAACCGGTCGAAGACGCCCTTCTCGATGTCGGTGTTCAACCCGACCCCGGTGTACATGGTGATCATCACGACGCTCGTCACCATGATGCCCGGCAGGAAGAACTGCAGGTAGTCACGAGGACTGTCGGCGAGCGCGCCACCGAACAGGTACGTGAACATCAGCACCATGATGATCGGGAACGCGGTCACGTCGAACAGCTGCTCCGGCACGTGCTTGATCTTCAGCAGGGCCCGCCAGCTGAAGGTCAGCGACGCCGACAGCGGGCTCGGCCGTGGCGGTCGGGCACCCGGCGCGAGGACCGTCGCCAGCGCCTCGGAGGAGGGTACGAAGACCGTCGGCGCCCGGCCGGTCGAGGTGGCGGTGTCGCTGCTCATCGGGCTGCCTCCAGCTCGTCGTCCCGCTCGTCGGTGGCCGGCACGGCGGGATGGTCGGTCAGGGCCAGGAAGACCTCGTCCAGGCTGGGCTGGCCGAGGGAGAAGTCGTCGACCACGATCCCGGCCCGGGACAACTCGCCCAGGGCCCGGGCGGCCTGTGCGCTGGCGTCCAGTTCGCTGCCGTCGCCACCCACCCGGGCGGTGATCGCCACCGGGTCGGCCTCCAACTGCACCGGTACGCTCAGCGTCGCCTGCAACACCCGCTCGGCCTCGGGCCGCTGGTCGGCGTTGCGCAGCCGCAGGTGGACCGTGCCGGAGCCGACCGACGACTTCAACTCGCCCGGGGTGCCCTCCGCGATCACCCGGCCGTGGTCGACCACCGCGATCCGGCTGGCCAGCTTGTCGGCCTCGTCCAGGTACTGCGTGGTCAGCAGCACGGTCGTGCCGTGCGCGACCACCGCCCGGACGATCTCCCACACCTGGTTGCGGCTGCGCGGATCCAACCCGGTCGTCGGCTCGTCGAGGAACAGCAGGTCGGGGGTGTTGAGGATGCTCGCCGCGATGTCGATGCGTCGTCGCATGCCGCCCGAGTACTTCTTCACCTGCCGTCCGGCCGCCTCGGTCAACCCGAACGCGGTCAGCAGTTGCTCCGCCCGTTGCCGGGCGGCGGACTTGGGCAGCCCGAGCAACCGGCCGAGCAGGATGAGGTTCTCCGTGCCGGTCAGGTCCTCGTCCACCGAGGCGTACTGACCGGTCAGGCTGACCCGGGCGCGTACCGCGTCGGCCTCGGCCACCACGTCGTGACCGAACACCCGGGCCTGCCCGCCGTCGGGACGAAGCAGGGTGGCCAGCACGCGTACCGCGGTGGTCTTGCCGGCCCCGTTCGGCCCGAGCAGCCCGTACACGGCTCCGGCCGGAACCTGGAGGTCGATGCCGGCGAGCGCGCGGGTCTCGCCGAACGACCGGGTCAGACCCTCGGCCTCGATGGCGAGGCCGGTGGTGCGTCTACTCATGATTGCGAAGTGTCCTTCCGTTCGTCACGTCTGTGAGCCGGGCCGCCGGGACCCGGCGACCCACCACACCCCACGGGTACGACAGAATGCTCCCTCTCCGTGGCCGCCCGCCAGCTACAACGACGCCGGCCGACGGGAGTGGTCGGCTCACCCCACAGGCGCGAGACGGCGGACAGCCGCCGCTAGATCTGATCTAGCGGCGGCTGTCCCGACACCACCTGTCGGCGGTGCTCCGGGCCGCGGCCGGCCCGACGCGTTGCCGGCCCCCGTCACCAGGCGGTGTCGAGCCGGTGCCGCTGCTCGGGTGTCAGCGCCAGGTCCACGGCGGCGAGGCTCTCGTCCAACTGCGCCACCGAGGAGACCCCCACCAGCGGGATGGTGGGGATGTCGCCGTCGATCAGCCAGGCCAGCACCACCTGGTTGGCCGTCGCGCCGGTCTGCGCCGCCACCTCGCGCAGCGCGGCCAGCCGCACCGGCGTGCTCGGCAGGTCGTACTCCGGCCCCAGCGGCTTGTCCGGTCGGACATAGGCGCCCCAGAGCAGTGACCCGTACGACACCAGGGTCAGTCCGGGCTCGGCGCGCAGGTAGCTGGTCAGCTCGCCGCCGACCGCGCCCACGTTGCCGTCGACGTCGAGGTCGGTCGGTCCGTCGAGGCGGGCCGGCAGGTAGCTGCGGTGGTACTGGAGCACCTCGTACCCGGGCAGTCCGGCCGCCGCGGCCAGTGCCCGGGCCCGCTCCACCCGCCAGGTGCGGTGGTTGCTCGCGCCGAGCAGCCCCACGGTGCCCTCGGCGACCAGCTCGGCGAACCCCTCCACGGTCTCCCGCAACGGCACCCGGTGATCCTCGATGTGGGCGTAGAGCAGGTCCAGCCGGTCCATGCCGAGGCGTTCCCGGCTGCGTTCGGCGGACTCCCGGATCACCTTGGCCGACAGCCCTTCCGGGTTGTCCAGGTAGCTGGTGCCGGGGGCCAGTGGCCGGGCGCCGAGCTTCGTGGCGATGACGACCTCGTCGCCGATGCCCCGGCTGCGCCGCCACCGGCCGAGCAGTTCCTCGCTCTCGCCGCCCTGCCCGCCGGTCATCCAGAACGCGTAGTTGTCCGACGTGTCGATGAAGGTGCCGCCGGCCTCGACGTACCGGTCGAGGATCGCGTAGGAGGTGGCCTCGTCGGTCTTCGTGCCGAACAGCATCGCCCCGAGGCTGAGCACGCTGACCTCGCGCCGGGTACGCGGGTCGCTGCCGATCGTGCGGTACCGCATGGAAACTCCTCTCCTGCGCCCGGACCTGTGGACGCGGCACCAGCCTGCGCCTTCGAGCGCACTCGAGGTCAACCCCTTGACCCGGTCCGCTCGTCCGAAGGTCCATCGACGCTGACACCTGAGCCCGGTGCGCCCGGACGGCGCCACCCATACGGTGTGTTCCTGCCCGATGTCACTGAGTGGAGGAGTCGCCCGTGCCACAGCTGCCGGACCTGCCCTTCGGCCTGGAGTACGCGGCACTCGGCGTCTTCGTGGTGGCCGTGCTGGTCGGTGTGATCCAGCAGTTCTTCGCCGACTGGATCAGATCCCTGTTGGCCCGGCTGTGGGGACTCCTCGCCGGCCGCCGGCGCGGCATCCGGGCGGACGAGTGGCGCCGCTACCGTGCCTGGGTCGCGCGCACCTACAACCGGATGGAACTCGGCTTCGTGCGGGACGTCTCGGTCACGCTGGACGAGGTGTACGTGCCGCTGGAGTACGAGCAGGACGGCCGGCGCGTCGACGTCTACCGTGACGTTCGGGACCGGCGGCGTACGGTGATCCTCGGCGCGGCGGGAGCGGGCAAGTCGATGCTGCTGCGGCACTCGATGGTGCGCTGGGCGGCGGCGCCCGAGCGGTTCGAGCGCGTACCGGTGCTTGTGGAGCTCGCCCGGTCGAACCGGGACGGCCGCACGATCCGGCAGCTGATCACGGAGGCGCTCGGCCGCCTCGACGACGAACCGGATGGTCGTCGCCGGCATCGGCGCGCCCGTCCGCTCGTCGCCGAGGCGGCGCAGGTCGTCGAGGTGGCGTTGGCCAGTGGCCAGCTCTGCGTGTTCCTCGACGGGCTGGACGAGGTGGTCACCGAGCGACGCGGTGCGGTCGTCGAGGAGATCAAGGAGTTCGCCGAGCGCCACTCGACGACGCAGGTCGTGGTCACCTGCCGCGACGCGGTCTACGACGGTGACCTGCGGCCGGTCTTCGACCGGGAGATCCGGGTGGCCGGCTTCGACGACGCCGGGATCCGGCACTTCCTGCGGCTCTGGTTCACCCGGCGGGACGGCGGGGACGCCGAGCACCACGCGCCGGGACGGGAACGCGACGAGGTGTCAACCGACTCCCGGCACATCGTGGAGCAACTCCTGGCGGAACTGCGATCCAGCCCGACGGTGATGCGGCTGGCCCGCAGCCCGCTGATGCTCACGATGATCACCACCTTGTACGAGGCGGACGCCGGTGCCGGTCCGATGTTGACCAACTCGCGGGCGGAGTTCTACCAGCAGGCCGTCGAGCACCTGCTGCGCCGGGACCGGGATCTCGGCCGGCACCGCAACCTGGCCCGCTACCAGGCTGGCCACAAGCTCATGGCGCTGCGGGCGATCGCGCTGGCCGCCCAGGGTGGCCGGTCCCAGGGCACCGACCGCCGGGTGATCGGCGAGGCGGAGGTGTACGCCGAACTCGCCCGCATCCTGCCTCGGTTCCGGCTGGCCGAGGAGCACCTGCCGCGCATGGTCGACGAGATCGTGGAGCGCAGCGGGCTGCTGATCCGCATCGACGACAACAACCTGCTCTACGAGTTCGCCCACCTGACCCTGCAGGAGTACCTGGCGGCGGTGGAACTCGCGGACGATCCGGACCGGCTGCTCGGGCTCTACCGGGAGAACCCGAGCCGGTGGCGGGAGACGGTGAAACTCTGGTGCGCCGGGGCCAATCGCGACGCCTCCGGCGTGATCCGGCAGATCTTCGCCGGTGACGGCCGGGACAAGCTGCTCGCCCTGGAGTGCGTCGCCGAGGCCCGACAGCTCGACGAGAGCCTCGCGGCGACCGTCGTGGACAGTCATGTTCGGCTGCTCGGCACGCCGGCCGCGGACAAGCATCTGGTGCTGGCGGCGCTCGGTGCGGTGTCCGGCAATTCGGGGCCGTTCGGTCAGCGACTGTTCGACAGCCTGGCGCAGCAGGCGCGCTCCGGCGGCTCGGTGGCCGAGGACGCCGTGGTGGCCCTCGCGGAGTCCCGTCGCCGCGAGGCGATCGAGTTGCTCAGCGAGATGGCGGTGCGGGTGCCGGCGGCCCGTGCCGCCCTGCGGGCCACCGGTGAGCTGGCCATTCCGACCCTCGCCGTCCGGGCTGGCACCGGCTCGGTGGCTGCCGTCGACGACCTGGCCGCCATCGGCACTCCCGCCGCCGCGGTGGCCCTGGCGGAACAGTTGTGGGCCCGGGACCGGCAGGTTGCCGTACGCGCGGCGTGGCGGCTGGCCACCCTGGTCGACGCCCCGGACGTGGAGAACGAACTGCGCACCTTCGACCCCACGGCGGCGGAGGCCGCGTCCGTGGCCGCCGAGGCGGCGCGGCTGACCGGCCGGCGGTCGGGACGGCTGCCGGGCGCGGAGTGGTACGACTGGCTGTGGGCACCGTTCGAGCCGGGCACCCCGATGGCCCGGACGATGGGGCGCCTCTGCTGGCTGATCCTGGAGTCGACCGACGACGCACCGGGTGATCTCGGCACCGTCGACGTGCGTCTCGCGGTCGGCCTCGTCGCGCGGGCCGGCGCCTTCGGCACCGACAAGGTGCCGAAGGAACTGACCGAGGAGCTGACCCGTAAGGTGCACAGCTTCGGCTACAAACGGCCGCTCTCCGGTGCCTTCGCCGAGTACGAGATCCGCGAAATGCTCGACCTGGTGGCCCGGCGGGAGCCCGGCACCGCCCGCGACATCGCGGTACGCGCCCTGGGGCATCGGATTTTCGGCTGGCGGGCGGCGTTGCTGGCCAGCCTGCCGACGCCGGTACTGACGGAACTGGCCTGTCGACTGTGGAGCAGCACCAGCATCGACGCCGACCTGCGGGACTGGCGGACGCTCAACGAACGGCCGGAGAAGCCGACCGTGCTGGTCTTCCTGCGCAACGTCGCCGGCACGCTCGGGGCGCTGGCCGGCGTGGCCCTGATCGGCATCGCGATCACCCGCTCGTTCGGCACGCTGATCGACTGGTGGGCGTGGGGGCCGGTGGAACTCGCGTCGCTCGTGGTGGGGTGCACGCTCCTGGCGGTCATCTGCTTCGTGGTCGTCCTGCTGATGCCGGCCGAACACGACCTGCTGTGGGTACCCGTGGTCTTCGGGGTGATGAGCGTGGCCGGGCTGGTGGCCGCGGGGGCACCTGTCGCGTTCGCCACCGTGGCCGACTGGCTCGGCGTCATCTACACGGGCGGATCGAGTGTGGCGCTGGTGGGCGCGATCGTCGTGCTGGTGCGCTTGACCAGCCACCGGGAGCGGGCGTTGCGTAACCCGTACCGGGCCCTGCTCGACCGGGTGCCGACGACCCGCACCCGACAGACCGTCATCGGTCGCCAGGCCACCGGCGGCAGCGCCCGGGCGCGGCAGTCGGTGCGGACCGGCGGTTGACGGGTGCCGCGCCGGATCAGCGTCGGCGCAGCGCGGTGGAGGTGAGGCGGTAGCCGATCGTGTGCTCGACCAACCGTTCGACCAGGTCCGCCTTGCGCAGCCCGCCGACGCCGCGCAACCCCAGCTGCGCGGCCAGGTCCCGCAGGCCGCGCAGCGGCCAGGAGGAGAGGTACGCGGAACCGTCGGCGCGGCTGCTCATCGTCGCCAGCCGGTCGACGGCGACGGTCAGGTCCGGTCGCTGTCGCTCGCTCATGCCGGCTGCCGGTCCGGCTGGAGGTGGTCGAGGAACTCGGTGGCGAGGCGGCGCAGCTCGTCGCGTACGGCGGGCACCGTGACGCGGTCGCGCAGCACCACCGGCACGCCGCGCGGGGTGTTCGTCGCGTAGAGCGTGACGTTCTCCCGCAGCGCGGTGGGGAAGACCGGTAGACCCAGGTTGCGGACCTGGTCCATGTAGGTCTGGTGGGTGGCGATGGGTTGCTGGGACAGCAACTGGATCATCGTGAAGACCACGCCGGCCACGTCGGGGGCGACCTTCTGGTGCCGGCGTACGGTGGCGAACCGGCGGGCGTCGGAGTTGTACTGCTCGACCAGTTCCCGCACGTTGCCGTGCAGGTAGTCGATGCCCAGGGTGGACAGGTAGTCGGCCCGGGCCGGGATGACCAGGTGGTCGCTGGCGATGATGGCCGACTGGGTGACCACGTTGAAGTTCGGCGGACAGTCGATCAGCACCATGTCGTACGGGTCGAGCCCGTCGGTGAGCAGTCCTTCGGCGAGTGACCCGCGGACCCGGAACAGTTCGGCGTCGTACTCCTCGCCTCCGGCGACGCTGCGGGCCAGGGCCAGGTCGATGTCCACGAGTTGCAGGTGCGACGCGATCAGGTCGAGCCGGCCGGCACCGCTGAGCCGGGAGTTCGCCGGGCCGGGTGACACCACAAGTTCACTGAGCGTGACCGACGGGCTGCCCTCGCGCAGGGCGTCGTACCAGCGTTTCACCGTCCGGGTGTCGCGCAGCCGCTCCCGCCAGTCGTCCGGGTCGTAGAAGCCGAAGGTCAGGCTGGCCTGTGGGTCGAGGTCGATGAGCAGCACCTTCATCCCCCGGTTGGCCAGTTCGGCACCGAGGTTGGCGGTCACCGTGGTCTTGCCGACCCCGCCCTTGTAGTTGATCACGGACACGACGTACATCGACGTACCTCCCCAAGACGACTGACGGTAGCGGTCCGTCCGGCCTAAAGTCGATCATCCTCGGCTTGCACGTAAGTACGTAAGTTCGTATTATCGAAGTGTGGCGGACGTGGAGGAACGGTTGGCGGCGCTGGAGGCGCAGGTCGCCGAGCTGATCGAGCGGCTCGGCGGCGGTGCGGGTCCGGCTCCGCCGCCGGAGGGGCTCTTCTGGGCGCTCGACGGGCTCAAGCAGCGACTGCCCACCGACGGTGCCGGCGCCGTGCTCTACACCGGCACGGTCCGGGTCGGCGGGCAGCATTACGACTGGCAGTACGGGCGGGGCGTCGAGGACCTGCTGGCCGACGACTGGGCCGACCTTCCGGTCGTCCTGTCGGCGCTGGCCCACCCGGTACGCCTGCGGCTGCTGCGGGAGATCCTCGGCGGCCGGCAGGGCACCGCCGAGCTGGCCGGGATCGAGGATCTGGGCACCACCGGCCAGCTGCACCACCACCTGCGCCAGCTCACCGCCGCCGGCTGGTTGCGCAGCGCCGGCCGGGGCCGGTACGCCATCCCCGCCGAGCGGGTGGTGCCGCTGCTGGCCATCCTCACCGCCGCCGGTCGTTGACCACACCCCACCAACCGTCGCGGCAGAAGGCCACCACCGTGACCGGCACGACCGTCCCGCGTCGATCCGGCAGCGAACGGAAGGAGCACGTCATGCGTAAGACCTCCGTCATCGCCCTGGTCGCCGGCATGGTCGCCGGTCTGGCCGGGCTCGGCCTCATGCCCCGGCAACCCCGGCTGACCGCCCAGACGACCGGCGACGCCGACCTGGCCGCCGCCGCCCGGGCGGCCGTGGCCGACCCCGCCGGCTACCGTGGCCTCGCCGTCGCCCTGATCGACGGAGGGCGGATCCGCACCGCCGGCCTCGGTGACCGGGACCGCGCCGGCAACCCGGTCCGGCCGGACACCCCGTTCGAGATCGGCTCGGTGCCCAAGGTGCTCACCGGCATGCTGCTGGCCCATCAGGTCAGCGTCGGGGCGGTGAGCCCCGACGACACGCTCGGCGCGACCTGGCCGGCGATCACCGGAGGCGCCCGGGAGGTGACCCTGGTCGAGCTGGCCAGCCACCGCGCCGGACTGCCCCGGATCGTGCTCAGCTCGGTCACCGACTGGGCTCGCACGATCTGGGCCAACTACGCGGCCGGCAACCCGTACGCCGGGCAGGACGTCGACCGGGTCCGCGCCGCCGCGAACGACCAGACACCCGGCGACGGCCGGGGCGACGTCCACTACTCGAATCTCGGCATGGCGCTGCTCGGCCAGGCTCTCGCGGCCGACGCCGGCGCCGGCTATCCCGAGCTGCTCCACCGGGAACTGCTGACCCCGCTGGGCATGACCGCGACCATCCAGGTCACCAAGGCCGACGCGTTGCCCGCCGATCGGGCCGAGGGTGCCCGGGGCGGTGGTCGCACCCCGGACCCGTGGATCGGCACCGGATACGCCGCCGCCGGTCTCGGCTACTGGTCCACGGTGGAGGATCTCGCGCGACTCGTCGCGGCAACCGCCGCCGGTACCGCGCCCGGCGCCGACGCCCGCGATCCGCGCTTCGACGACACCGACGGCACCCGCATCGGGTACGGCTGGCTCACCACCCGCTACGGCGACCGGGAGATCACCTGGCACAACGGCGCCACCGGCGGCTTCCACTCGTACGTCGGCTTCGACCGGGCCACCGGCCGGGGCGTGGTGGTGCTCGGCAACACCGACATGGGCGTCGAACCCATCGGGCTGCGGCTGCTCGGGGTGCCCCGCGATTCGGCCGGTAGCGCCACACCGGGACACCCCACCTGGATAGGGGTCGGCATCGCGCTGCTGTTCACCTTCATCGGTGGTCTGTCGCTGCTCGGCACCGCGCTGCGTGGCGCACCGGACCGGCTGAGCGTGTTGTCGGGCGCGGTCTGGGCGGTTGTCTACCCGGCCCTGGGCCACCAGCTCGGTGACTGGTCGGCCGTGCCCGGATGGGTCTGGCCGCTCGGGCTCGCGGCCTCCGGCGCCGGGCTGGCCCTGGCCGGGTACCGCTGGCGACGCCTGCCGGTCAACGCCGCACCCCGGCGGTGGTCGCGGGTGGCGGCGACGACCGGCTCCCTGGCCGTCGCCGCGACACTGACCGCCGCCCTGCTCTCCTGACCGCCGGCGGTCAGGCCGGCGGTTGGGCGGACCGGGTCAGCCGGAAGTGCTGTCGTTTGCCGTCGTCGCGGACCACCACGCCGTAGCGGGACAGCTCGGCGCGCAGCTCCCTGGCCTCGCCGCCCCGGTCGTGCTTCAACGCCTCCTGCCGTGCGCGCAGCAGCGCATTCGCGCCCGCCGGCAAACCGGGCAGGTCGGGCACCCAGAGCCGGTACGTCGCGCGGTGCGGATCCGCCTCCGCCCACGGCCAACCGTGCTCCCGGAAGGCTTCGGCCAACTCCCTCGCCGGCAGGTCGACCGACTGGCGCGCCAGCTCGGCGTCGTCCGCGTCGAGCAGCACCAGGTGCTTGCCGTCCAGGTAGACAGCCCGGGTGTCGCGTCGGTCGATCTCCCGTTCGGAGCTGCCCTCCCGCAGCCGGACCTCGGCACCCGACACGGTCACCCGTACCCGCTCGGCGGTGCCGATGGCGGCGATCACCAGCCCGACCAGGATCCCGACACCCACCCCACCGGGTAGCGCGTACTGGTCGGGCAGACCGTCGAGCGCCCGGAACAGGCCCTGCACCGGAGCCCAGGGCAGGTCGGCCACCCAGCCGGACCCGGCCACCAGCAACCCACCCAGCGCGCCGCCGACCAACGGGATCCCGCCCCAGAGCACGACCAGCTCGGTGATGCCACCGCTCACCACTGTCGGTGACCCGTACGCCCTCACGCCACCTCCCGCCGCATGGTGCGGACCGTACCGGCCACCACCGGCACAACCAACCACAGCACCAGTGACACCGCCAGTCGCTGCCACTGCCCGGCTGTCACCTCGGCCGTGAACAGCGGCTCCATGGTCCGCCCGGTGTCCAACCACTCGGCCGCGCGGTTCAGCGGCCGGACCAGTTCACCCACGATCG
This sequence comes from Micromonospora palythoicola, assembly GCF_036689795.1. Lineage (NCBI taxonomy): Bacteria > Bacillati > Actinomycetota > Actinomycetes > Micromonosporales > Micromonosporaceae > Micromonospora > Micromonospora palythoicola. The sequence goes on from NZ_JBAGKI010000044.1 coordinate 29,883, forward strand.
ACCAGATGATCGGCAGCACCAGGTAGCTCACGATGGCCAGCGGAGTGTTCAGCAGCAGCAGCCCGAACCCAGCACCCATCAGCACGCTCGCCACCTGGAACACCACGGCGTGCGCCACGAGGGCTCCCTCGATCCGCCAGGTGCCCGCGCCACCCGTGGCACCGGCGATCGCCGTGCCGGCGGCGGCGAACGCCAGGCTGCTCAGCACCGCCCCGAGTGCCGCCAGCACCACCGCGACGAGCTTGGCGGTGATCACCCGTTCCCGGCGCGGCACCAGGGCGAACGTGGTGAGCGCGGTGCGCTGGGACCACTCACTGGTGATCGACAGGATGCCGAGCACCGGCAGCAGCACCCCGACCGGCAGCAGGGCGGTGGTGAAGAAGACCGCGAAGGTCTGTTCCGGCGCTTCGGCGTACACCAGGAGGAGCGCGACGATCACGGCGCTGACCAGTCCGATGGTGATCAGCAACCAGCGGCCGGCCCGGGTGTCGACGAGTTTGCGCAGCTCCACGGCGGTCAGCCGGGCCAGCGACGGTAGGTGTTCGGCCGAGCGGTGACCCGGGACAACCTCTGGTGCGGTGCTGGTGGTGGTCATCGGACGACCTCCCCGGTCGGTTCGGTGCTGGAGGTGGAGTGCGTGACGGGGCCCGGTGCGGCGGCGGTCAGGGCCAGGAACAGCTGTTCCAGGCCACCGCCGCCGGCCGGACGTAGCTCGCTGAGGGCGATCCCGGCGGTCCGGGCGATCTCGCCGACCGTGTCGGTGTCGGCTCCGACCAGCAGGCCCTCGGAGCCCTCGCTGACCGTCAGGCCGGCCTGCCGCAACGCGGCCCGCAACGCCGCGTCGTCGCGGGCCCGCACCACGGTGCCGGCACCGGCCAGCAACTCGTCCTTGCCGCCCTGGGCCACGATCCGGCCACCCCCGATGACCACCAGCCGGTCCGCGACCGCCTCCACCTCGCGCAGCAGGTGGGAGGAGAGCAGCACGGTGCCGCCCCGGTCGGCGAAGTCCCGGAGCAGGCCACGCATCCAGAAGATGCCCTCCGGGTCCAGGCCGTTGGCCGGCTCGTCGAGAACGAGCACCCGGGGGTCGCCGAGCAGCGCGTGTGCCAGGCCGAGCCGCTGGCGCATGCCCAGCGAGTACGCCCGCACCCGCCGTCGGGCGGCGGTCGGGCCCAGCCCCACCCGGTCGAGCAGCTCGCCGACCCGGCGCCGGTCGACGCCCATCGTCGCCGCCGCCACCGCCAGGGACTCCCGGCCGGTCCGCCCGGCGTGCTGGGCGGAGGCGTCCAGCAGCACCCCGACCGTACGGCCCGGGTTGGGCAGCTGCCGGTAGGGCCGACCGTCGACGGTGGCGGTGCCGGCGGTCGGTGGGGTGAGCCCGCAGATCATGCGCATGGTGGTGGACTTGCCGGCCCCGTTCGGACCCAGGAAGCCGGTGACGGTGCCCGGTTCGCAGTGGAACGACACGTCCTCGACGGCGGTGTGCCGTCCGTACCGTTTGGTGAGCTGGTGTACGGCGATCATGGCTGCCAGCCTGTCCGAGCCGGCCGGTCGTCCGCAGCGGCCATCGGTCTGGTCCGCGCAGACCAAGGTCGACGCCGAGATCTCGACTTTGGTAGCTGGTCCGGTGCCCGACCGGCTGCCTACCATTGCGCCTGTGACCAGCGCCGTCGTACTCGAGCACCCGGGTCTGCTGCCGGGGGCGTTGGGCCCTGGGGTGGGCCGCCGGCCACGGCGTACCACCCGCGACTGGCTGGTCGACAGCCTCGCGTTCCTGGCCTCCCTGGCCTGGGTGGTGCTGGCCAGCTTCGACGCCGCCTCCCCGAACCCGGCGTTCGCCGAACGGCTGCCGTACGACTGGATGATCGTCGCGGACGCCTTCTTCGGCCTGGCCTGTACGGCGGCGCTCTGGTGGCGGCGTCGCTGGCCGGTGGGTCTGGTGCTGGCGACGCTGCCGATGGCGCTCTTCTCCACCGCCTCCAGCATCGCTCTATTGATCATCTACTTTACGGCGGTGGTGCACCGCCGGACGGCTGTCGCCCTGGCCGTCACCGGCGCCGGGCTGCTCACCAACTTCTTCTTCACCCTGCTGCGTCCCGACCCCGCCGGCTCGTACTGGATATCCACCCTCTGGGGCGTGGTGATCACCCTGCTGGTGCTGGCCTGGGGGATGTTCGTGCGGGCGCGCCGGCAACTGGTGCTGTCGTTGCGGGAGCGCGCCGAGCGGGCCGAGGCCGAGCAGCAGCTACGGGTCGCACAGGCGCGGCAGTTGGAGCGCACCCGCATCGCCCGGGAGATGCACGACGTGCTCGCCCACCGGATCTCGCTGCTCAGCCTGCACGCCGGGGCGCTGGAGTTCCGTCCGGACGCGCCCGCGCCGGAGGTGGCCCGGGCAGCCGGGGTGATCCGGGACAGCGCGCACGCCGCCCTTCAGGATCTGCGCGAGGTGATCGGCGTGCTGCGCGCCGAGACCGCGCTGCCCGACGACCCGGAACGCCCCCAGCCGACCCTCGACGACCTGCCCGCCCTGATCGCCGAGTCCCGGGCCGCCGGAACTCGCGTCGAACTGCGGGAAGGGGTCGCCGCGCCGGACCGGTTGCCGGTGGCCGTGGGGCGCAGCGTCTACCGCATCGTGCAGGAGGGGCTCACCAACGCCCGCAAGCACGCCCACGGTGCCGCCGTCACCGTCGGCCTCAACGGCGCGCCCGGTGACGGGCTGCGGGTGGAGATCCGCAACCGCAGGCCGGTGGGCGAGGCGCCCCGGACGCCCATCCCCGGCACCGGCACCGGGCTGGTCGGCATCGCCGAGCGGGTCAGTCTCGCCGGTGGGCGGTTGGAGCACGGCTGCGACGAGCGGGGCGATTTCCGGTTGGCCGCATGGCTGCCGTGGCCGGCGACGTGACCGGCCCGGTGCCCGCCGCCGCCGAGGGCGGTGGCGCGGCGTCGGCGGCTGCCGCCGACGCGCCCGCTGCCGGCGGCGAGCACCCGGTGCGGATCCTGATCGTGGACGACGACGCGCTGGTACGCGCCGGGCTGTCGATGATCCTCGGCGGTACGCCCGACCTGAAGGTGGTCGGCGAGGCGGCCGACGGCAGTGAGGTCGTCCAGGCCGTCGCCGCCTGCCGGCCGGACGTGGTGCTGATGGACATCCGGATGCCCCGGTTGGACGGGCTGGCCGCCACCGAGGCGCTGCGTGGGCTGCCCCATCCGCCGGAGGTGCTCGTGTTGACCACGTTCGACGCCGACGAGCACGTGCTGCGGGCGCTGCGCGCCGGTGCCGGCGGCTTCCTGCTGAAGGACACCCCGCCGGTGGAGATCGTGCGGGCGGTGCGCCGGGTGGCGGCCGGCGAGGCGACGCTGTCGCCGACGGTCACCCGGACCCTCATCGAACACGTCACGGCCGGACCGGCGGCCGACCCACGGCGGGACCGGGCCGCCCGGCTGATCGAGGGCCTGACCGAGCGGGAACGCGCCGTCGCCGTGGCGCTCGGTCGGGGGCGCACCAACGCCGAGATCGCCGCCGAGCTGTTCATGAGCGTGGCCACCGTCAAGGCGTACGTCTCCCGGCTGCTGACCCGGCTCGGACTCAACAACCGGGTGCAGGTGGCCCTGCTCGTCCACGACGCCGGGCTGGTCTGAAAACGTTTGAACCATCCCGTCGCGGTGGCCGTACCACTGCTCGAGGTGCGGTGCTCAAGCGCACCGCTACCGGAGCTGCGGGAGGTCTGCCGTGCGAGTTGATGAGCAGTCGACGGATCCCATCGATCAGATTCTGGGCGAGTTGCCGGTCCCGACGCCGTTGACCCCCGAGGACGTCCGGCTGGCCGTCCGGGCGGTGGTCGTGCACGCGGCCGAGGAGTGGCCGACCGGGGCGCTGTGCCGCAACGACGGTGCCCGGTTCCCCTGCCGGCTGCATCGTTGGGGTCGGAAGGTGCTGCTGAACCACGGGCTCAACGAGCGACAGCTCGACGCCCTGATCCGGCACGGCAATCCGTTCGTGCACGTGCCGTTCCCGTTCCTGATCAATGGGCCCTCGGCGGGACGTACTACCGCCGCGCGTCCGGCGGGCACCGAGCGCGCCGCCGGTTACCCGCCGCGGGCCGCCGGTCATCCGGCGCGACCCGACCGCACCCCCGGTTACCCGGCGCGGGGTCCCGCGCCCCGGGTGGCCGCCCCGGTCGCGCGCGGCGGCGTCCGGACGCCCGGCTCCGGCCGGCCGGTGGCACCCCCCGCCACCGCGCCGCGCTGGCCGCGGGCGAGCTGAGCGGGCTCGCCCGCCGGCGGTACGACGCCGGCCCGGAGCGCGCGGTCATTCCCCGCCCGCGCCCGGGCCGGCGTCGCGATGCACCGTGCGATCAGCGGTTCCCGGCGGGGATTCCGCAGCTGGGTGCCGCCCAGTAGGTGTTGTTCGCGCTGCGGTCCTGGTTGTTCTCCCGCCGCGAGTCCACGTGGACGTGGGTGTTGTGGCCGGACACGCCGGGCCCGATGATGCCGCTGAAGCCGTGGTTGCGCGCCTGGCGGGCGATCTGGCACAGCGACCTGTCCCGGGAGATGAGGTCGGCGGCGTTGCCGTAGAGGTGCTGGCTGTCCGACGCCCCACCCACCCGGTTGTTGCAGGTGCGGCTGCGGAACCCGCTGGTCACGATCAGCGGTTGGTCGCCGAGGCTCTTGCGCAGCGCCTCCAGCTTCCACATGGTGCGCAGCGCGTTCTGCCGGGTCTGTCCGGTGCTCAGCGGGCCACCGTCCCACCCACTGCCGCCGCAGCCGTCGTCCATCTCGGTGTAGCTGAAGTGCCGGGGCGTGCAGTTGTTGTCCTGGAGCTGGTACAGCTTCCGGTAGGTCTGTGGCCCGGCGACCCCGTCGACCTTGAGGCCGTACGCGGACTGGAAGCGGCGAACCGCGGCGGCGGTCTTCGGGCCGAACCGGCCGTCGAGTTCCACGACGTTGTTGTTGCCGGCCCAGCCGGCTATCCGTAGTTGCAGCTCGCGCACGTCGCTGCCGGAACGCCCCTGGTAGAGGTTGCGGTTCCAGGTGTAGCAGCCGTCGGCATGGGCCGCTGGCGCGGCGACCACCGAGGCGATCGCGGCGCCCGGCAGGGCCAGGGCGAGGGCGACGACTGCCCGTTTCAAGGTGTGTACGCGCACAGAAGTCCTCCCGATAGGAGAGCGAATGGGATGGCATCCGGGACTTCGACCGGGCTGTCCCGTGGATCCACCCTCGCACCGGTGCAGCCGATTGGAGGGGATAAACGAGAATTGTCCTCGCATTTCGCCTTACCTGGGCATTGCCTGTGAATTGGGCTCGTTTCCGAAACCGGCATTCGGTGGCGAGCGGCCGTAGAGCAGCCATTTCCGTGCGGAAGGTCGCAGCCGGTGCCACGGAGGGTGATGTTCACCGGGTCAACCGGCCCGGTAACGTCAGCGCCGGCGACGAGGGAGGTGGGCGTGGCGCGTGGTGGCATCTTCTGCGTCGAGGGCCAGTGGCACCGTGACCTCAACGAGCGCGGGTCCGTACTGCCCACCCTGGAACTGCTCGAACGGCTGGGCAAGGTCCGCTTCATCCACAAGGACGCGGCAACCCGGGACGAGCTGTTCTACTTCATCGACCGCTGGTTGCTGAAGCAGTACGCCGACCACCGGCTCGGCTTCTTCGCCATGCACGGCGAGCCGAACCGGTTGTGCCTCACCGACTGGCACTCGGTGGAACTCACCGAGGTGGCCGAGCTGATGGCCGGACGCTGCGAGGGACGCCGCCTCTACTTCGGCAGCTGTTCGGTGCTACGCGCCCCCGAGCCGGTGCTGCGGGACTTCCTCGCCGTCACCGGCGCCGCGTTGATCTGCGGCTTCACCCGGGAGGTGGACTGGGTCGAGTCGGCGGCGTTCGAGACCGTGCTGCTCGACGTGCTCGCCAACGGCCGCCGCCACAACGCCGCCGAGCTGCGGATGGGCTCGGCGCACTGGGCGCCGCTCGCGTCGTACCTGGGTTTCCGGATCATCTACGCCAACGGCCGGGCCTGGCGGCCGTCGCTGCGCCCTCGGGTACCCAGCCAGCCGTCCGCCGGTCAGCACGCCTGAGTACTGGTACAAACGAGCGATGGCACGCATGATCGCGCGTAACACCCGGGTCGACCGGGACGCACTGCTTGAGTTTCTCCGCCCTCGGCACCGGGTGGTGTTGCTGACCACCCGCGCCGACGGCCGCCCACAGTCCTCGCCGGTCTCGGCCGGGCTGGACACGCAGGGCCGGCTGGTGATCTCCACCTATCCGGAACGCGCGAAGGTCGCCAACATCCGCCGCGACCCCCGGGTGTCGGCCTGCGTGCTCTCCGACGACTGGGACGGCCCGTGGGTGCAGGTCGACGGCACCGCCGAGGTGCTCGACCTGCCCGAGGCCCTCGAACCGCTCGTGGAGTACTTCCGCAGCATCTCCGGCGAGCATCCGGACTGGGACGAGTACCGGGAGGCGATGCGGCGGCAGGGCAAGTCGTTGATCAGGATCACCGTCACCGGGTGGGGCCCGATCGCCACCGGAGGCTTTCCGGCCCGACTGGCCGACTGATCCGGGGCGGGGCGCGGCGTAGCGCCCCGCCCCGGGGTTCAGCACCGAGCCGTCGCGTACGCGGCGCAGCCGATCAGTTCCATCGACACCTGGAGCCGTTCCAGGCTGATGTTCTTGGCGATGGTGTCCTCGGGGCTGTGGTACGGCGGTTCGAGCAGCGCCGGTGACTCCTCGCCGCGCCAGGAGAAGTTCGCGCTGGCGATACCGACCTCCTGGAACGACTGGTGGTCGCTGGCGCCGCGTTGGGTGACCGGCGAGATCCGCGGTTCGTAGCCGAGCCGCCGGGCGGCGGCCGCGACCTCGTCGGTGGCCCGGTTGCTCTCGCCGGTGAACGACAACAGCCAGTACCGGGTCGCCGGGTCCCAGCTGGTGGCGACCATGTCGTTCTGGTAGACGGCGAGGATCCGGTCCCGCTCGGGCTGCGGCAGCTGGGCCACGTGGTAGCGGGAGCCGATCAACCCCTGTTCCTCCGAGCCCCACAGGGCGAAGCGCACGGTGGCGTTCATCGGCACCGCCCTCAGCACCCGGGCCAGTTCCAGGCAGAGCACGGTGCCCGAGCCGTCGTCGTTGGCACCCGGCGCGCCGATGACCGAGTCGTAGTGGGCGCTGACCATGACCACCGGCGCATCGCGGCCCGCCCGACCGCGCCGCTCGGCCAGCACGTTGTGCGAGGTCAGTCCCCGGTGGGCGGTGGTGACGATGGTCAGGGTGAGCGGCCCGGCGGCCAGCAGCGCGCGCAGCCGGTGCTTCTGCGCCTGGGCCACCCCGACCACCGGAACGGGCAGCGGAGTGGTGGCGGAGCCGGGCAGCGTGGGGGAGAACGCCGACGCGCGACGCGGCTCCACCAGGTCGGCCGGCAGGAAGACCACGGCTGCCGCACCGGCCGCCACGGCGGTGGCGGCGAGCTGCTCGCGCTGGGCCGCGACATAGTCCACGAGCACGATCCGGCCGCTGACGTCGGCCGGGTAGTCGCCGGGCGCACCCGCGCCGACATCGACCACGGGTGCGGTGACCCGGGTGTCCAGCGCGGCCTGCCCGCTCGCGCCGACCTGCCAGTTCAGGTCCCGGGGCAGCCCGGACGGTGCGCTGAGCTGGGCGAGGAACTTGTCGGCGACCGGAAAGGGTTGCAGCGTGGTGTCGTAACGCAGCCGGTCGAACTGGCCGGCGATGTAGTGCGCCGCCCGGCGCTCCGAGTCGGTGCCGCCGATGCGTGGGCCGATGTCCTCGGAGAGCACCTTCAGGTGTTGCAGGGCACGCTTCGCCGACAGCTGGGCGACGACGATCCGGTCGGACGGGGTGAGGGTCGGGGGGCGGTGCGCGCCCGGACGCCGGTCGGTGACCGCCCAGGCGGGGGCGGGCAGCGCCACGGCGGCGGCGCCGCCGAGCGCGACGGTCAACATCCGTCGCCGGTCGAGCGAGCCTGATCCGGTGGAGCGGGACGATTCGTGCGGGGGTGTCACGGTGTCGTCGTGCGAGGCCAAGACGGCGCCCTCCTGATTCGAGGTCCGACCCGCGCGTCAGGGGTGTGACGTCCGGGTCACAGAGACTCGAATCTATCCGGCGGGTCGCCGTCACTCAAGATCAGATTTGCCGCGATCGTGCTCAGTACGCGGCGGTGAACCGCATGTTCCGGAAGCGGCTGTTCTCGATCTCGTCGACCACCGCGACCGCCAGGTCCTCGTAGCTGAGCACGCTTCGGCCCGCCGCGTCGGTCACCGGCTGGTCCGTGCCGGTGCGGTACCGGCCGGTGCGCTCGCCCGGATGGAACTCCAGCGGTGGTGGGCAGACGTAGGTCCAGGTCACCCCGTCGGCCGAGGAGCGGTAGACGTCGAGGGCCTCCGCCTGGCCCAGCGCGGCGTCGCGGTACTCGGCGGGGAAGTCCGGGTCCTCCAGCAGCGGGGTGCCGGCCGGGTCGAGCAGGGTGGCACCGCCGCCGACGTGGATGACCCGGGGTGCCGCCGGCATCCCGCGCAACGCGTCGAGCACGGTTCGCGCCGCGTCGGGCCACAGCGTACGGTCACCGCCGCCGATCGCCACGACCAGCGCGTCCGCCTCCGGTGCCAGCTCCCGCACGCTGCGCACACTTGTCGCGTCCCCGGTCACGACCCGAACCCCGGCCGGCAGGTACGGCGCGTCCGCCTCGGGACGACGCACCGCTGCCACCACCCGGTGTCCCCGGTCGAACGCCTCCCGGACGATCCGCGAACCGGCGGTGCCGCCCGCGCCGAACACGACGATGTTGACCACGCCTCCCAGGCTAGGGATTCGGTCGGGTGGGCGTCGGCGGAACGGCTCAGTCGACGAGTGCCGAGTAGACCAGTTGGCGCAGTTGCGGGCGGAGCGGCCAGGTGCTCGACGGCATCAGCTGGGTGAAGAACATGGCGGTGATCTCCTCGACCGGATCGACCCAGAACGCGGTGCTGGCCACGCCGCCCCAGTAGTACTCGCCGACGCTGCTCGGCACCCGGCTCGGCACCGGGTCGTCGACGACCGCGAAGCCGAGCCCGAAACCGACGCCGTCGAGGTTGGTCTCGGCGAACCCACCGGTGGACAGGGTGCCCAGGTCCTGGCCGCCGGGCAGGTGGTTGCGCGTCATGAAGCGCACCGTCCGGGGACCGAGCAGCCGCGTGCCGTCCAGCTCACCGCCGCGCAGCAGCAGTTGGGTGAAGCGGTGGTAGTCGGCCGCCGAGGAGATCAGTCCACCGCCGCCGGAGAGCAGCGCCGGCTTCTCGTACGCCAGCGCGCCGAGTGCGTCGTACCGCACCGCGCGACCGGACGCCGGATCCGGCACGTACAGCGCGGCCAGCCGCTCGGCGTCCGCGCCGTCGACGTGCCAGCGGGTGTCGGCCATGTCCAGCGGACGCAGGATCCGTTCGGTCAGGAAGGTGTCCAGGCTCTGTCCGGAGACCACCTCGATCAGCCGGCCGAGCACGTCGGTGGCGACCGAGTAGCCCCAGGCGGTGCCGGGCTGGAACAGCAGCGGCAGCTCACCGAAGACCCGGCAGGCCTCGGCCAGGTCGACCTCGGCCGGCGGGTAGAGGTCGTAGCCGGCGGCCCGGTACAGCCCGTCCACCACCGACGTCTGCATGAAGCCGTAGGTCAGCCCGGCGGTGTGGGTGAGCAGGTGCCAGATCCGGATCGGTTCGATCGCGGGCACGGTGTACGGCTTGAGGGTCGACCCCTTCGAGTAGACCCGCATGTCGGCGAACTCGGGCAGCCAGCGGCCGACCTCGTCGGTCAGCTCGAAGCGACCCTCCTCCCACAGCATCATCGCCGCGACCGAGGTGATCGGCTTGGTCATCGAGTAGATCCGCCAGAGCGTGTCCGGCTCCACCGGCGTGCCCGCCTCGCGGTCCCGCAGCCCGTACGTCGAGCTGTGCGCGACCTCGCCGCGCCGGGTGACCACCGCCTGCCAGCCGGCGAGCCGCCCGGCGTCGACGTAGCTGGCGAAATGTTCGTCGATGCGGGCCAGCCGCGCCGGGTCGAATCCGACCTGCCTCGCCTCGATGCTGGTTGTGATGCTCACCCCAGGCAACCTACCGGCCGGTACGCGAGGCGCGGAAGCTCTGTTGTCGGGGTCACTGGCTAGCCTGCTGGGCATGCCGGAGCCGACCGAGGACGTCACCTTCCACGACGAGGACTGGTACGCCGAGGACCTGGCCGACCGGCACTTCGTCAACTGCACCTTCCACCGGGTGGATCTGACCGAGGCGACCAGCCAGGGCGCGGTCTTCACGGGTTGCACCTTCGGCGACGTGACCTTCAACGTCTCCCGGCACGTCGACTCGGCATTCACCCGGTGCGTCTTCACCCGGTGCAACCTGTTCGAGGCGGAGTTCACCGGCTGCAAGTTGCTGGGCAGCACCTTCGACCGCTGCGACCTGCGGCCGTTGACCGTGACCGGGGGCGACTGGTCGTTCCTCACCCTGGCCGGTGGCGACCTGCGCGGCGCGCGGTTCACCGGCGTACGGATGCGCGAGACCGACCTGTCCGGTGCCGACCTGACCGGCGCGACGCTGACCGGGTGCGACCTGTCCGACGTGCAGTGGCGCGGGGCGCGGCTGACCGGCGCGGACCTGCGCGGCAGTGACCTGGCCGGCCTGGATCCGGCCTCGGTGCACCGGAAGGGGGCGGTCATCGACCTGATGCAGGCGGCGACCCTGGCCCGGGCCCTCGGGTTCGACATCCGCGACTGACCACCCGCGCCACCGCCCGGTTCATTCTCTGTCGTCTATGCGCCATGGGCTCCTCGTGTCGATGAAAGCTGCTTCTAATGGACGGGTGCTGAGCTGAGCGAAGCTGACCGTCGCACCCGGGCCAGGAGGATGGCATTCATGTTCCGTACCGTTCGGGCCGCGCTCGTCGCGGCCGTGCTGACCCTGGTCGCGGTGGTGGTCCCGGTGGGGCCGGCCACGGCGGCCGCCAGTTGCTCGACCTCGTCGTCCCAGGCGATCGTGGGCGGCTATCGAGTCATCATCCGCTGCGGCGACGCGGGTTACATCCACGGCTTCGGCCGTACGCTCAGCGACGCGAACCTGGAGGCGCTGCGTCTGTACCAGCTCTACCTCACCTACGGCGTGAGCTGCCGGGGTTCGCTCGTCGACTCCCTGGTGGGCGGGTTCGACGTGCAGATCTACTGCCCGGGCTCCTACACCAACGGCTTCGGCAGCAATCTCACCGACGCCGCGGCCGAGGCCCGGGAACTCGTGACGATGAGACTGTCGGGCGGCCCGGACTGCGACGGCACCACCGTCGCGGCGATCGTGGGCGGCTACCGGGTGACGCTCTTCTGCACCGTACGGTACGTCCGTGGCCAGGGCAGCACGCTCACGGAGGCCGCACAGATCGCCCGGTTCACCGCGGCCCTCGGCTGACCGGGAGCACGCGGGACGCCGCCCGGCCGGCGAGCCGCTTCGGCAGTAGCCTGGTCGGTGACCGTCCCACACCACCGGGAGGACCGCATGACCACGGGCGAACGGGTGCTGGACAGCCCCACGAACTGGGTCGCCGAGCACATCAACCGCTACGTCGAGACCGACGGTGCCGAGGGGCACGAGTGGCGACCGGGCGTCTTCACGCTGCTGCTGACCACCCGTGGGCGGCGCAGTGGCGCGTTGCGGCGTACCGCCTTGATCTACGGCCGGTCCGGCGACGCGTACGCGGTGGTCGCCTCCCAGGGCGGGGCCCCGCAGCACCCGGCCTGGTATCTCAACCTGCTGGCCGAGCCGCAGGTCGAGGTGCAGGTCGGTGCCGACCGGTTCACCGCTCGGGCGCGCCCGGCCACGCCCGAGGAGAAGGCGCGGCTGTGGCCGGTGATGACCGCGATCTGGCCGGCCTACGACGACTACCAGGCGAAGACCGACCGGGACATCCCGGTGGTACTGCTCGAACGTGCCTGACGAGACGACCGGGGAGGACGAACGATGCCCGCTTTCGCCTTGGCGCACCTGCGCAACCCGCAGGTCAACGAGGACATTCTGACCTACCTGGAGCGGATCCAGGCCACCCTGGAGCCCTTCGGCGGCCGGTTCGTGGTGCACGGCCCGGAGGTGGACGTACGCGAGGGGGAGTGGCCGGGCAGCGTGGTCATCCTCGAGTTCCCCGATCGGCAGCGGGCCCACGCCTGGTACGACTCGCCGGCGTACCAGGAGATCCTGCCGCTGCGGACGCGGCACATCGACGCCTCGGCGATCATCTTCGACGGGGTGGATCCGGGCTACGACCCCGGCCGGACCGCGGCGGCGCTGCGGGCAAAGGCCCCGACCGGCTGAGCCAACGGGACAGTTTGTCCGTCACTGCGGGTCCACCGGGTCGTAACGTCCTGCTGTCCGTGTTCGACTGTCCTGTGTGGAGGCCAGGCCGATGAACAGCAGCAGCAGTACGGTCCGTCCCGCCCCGCCCTCCGGCGAGCGGCCCGGGGTGGGGCTGCGGGATATTCCGCTGCCGCCGTACGTGACCGCCGAGGATGCCCAGTTCGCCGTGCGGGCTGTCGTGGTGCACGCACCCCGACGCTGGTCCGGGGGAACGGTCTGCCGTAACGACGCCAGCCCCCACCCGTGCCGGCTGCACCGGTGGGGTACCCGGGTGCTCGCGCTACGCGGCCTGCGTGACGCCGACATCGCCGCGCTCATCGAACGCGGCGACCCCGCTGCCACGTTGCCGCCCCGGCCCGCCTGAGCGGCGCGAGAGGCGGGTCAGTGCGCACGAGGCCCAACTGGCACCGATACCCGCCCAGCGGGCCGTCATGCCTCGTGTCGCGCTGACATCGCTCTATTTGACGGACGCCTCGGCAGCGGGCACCGTGGGGGCTGGAGGGGCCTTGAGCTGCCCCGATGTGGCGGTGGATGGCACCGCCCGGGAGCCCAGAAACCCACGAGGAGTCCCACCATGCTCACGATGACCGACAATGCCGTCCTGGTGATCCGTGATCTCGCCGCCCAGCAGGACGTCTCCGAGGGCGGCGGGGTACGCATCGCCGCGGACACCACCGCCGGCTCGCTCAGCGTCGAGCTGGTACCCGCCCCGGTCGAGGGGGACCAGGTGGTCGACAACCAGGGCGCCCGGATTTTTCTCGATTCCGACGCGGCCGACCTGCTCGGTGACGCCTCGGTCGACGCGACCGTGGACGACGAGGGCGTCGTGCAGTTCGGGTTCACCGAGAAGGAGTAGACCGGGCCAGCGCGTTCAACACGTGGGCCAGATGGTGGGAGGTGCTCCACGCCATCCAGTTGGTCGCCGAGCCCGCCCCGGCACCCCGGCGTGCCCGGCGCGAGATCTCCTGGTCGCCCCAGGAGAAGCTCGCGCCGGTCGGCGGCCAGTGCGGGCCCGACACCAGCGTGCGGCACAGGTCCGCGACCCGCTGATCACCCTGACCTCGACGGCGCGACCAGCGGTGGATCAACCAGACGCCGTCGCCGGTGTACGGGACCGTCAGGTGGCGGTCGACGGTGGGCTGGGGCGTGGTCGAGGCCACGCCGTAGTCGCCGAAGGTGACGCCCAGGTCGGCCAGTCGTTGCCAGAGCAGCCAGTCCCAGCGGTCCACCCGTACCGGCTCGTCAATGGGCAGCCGGGACAGTGCCGGTGGCATGCCACCGGCGACCACGCTCACCGAACGCCAGGTGTGTCGGCGGGTCCAGTCCAGCATCCGCCGGACCCGGGGCTCGACCAGCCGGACGTCCGCCGGGCAGCACACGTCGCCGCAGTCGAGCACCAGATCACACTGCTCCGGGACCAGCCGCGCGTGTCTGCCGATCCGCTCCACGGCCACGGTGGTGGCGTCGGGGCCGGCCCGGTCCCGACGTAGCCGCAGGCGCACCACGGCCCGCTGGGTCTGTGCCCGGGCCGTGGCACCGAGCGCCGCCAACCGCCGCTCGCCGTCCGCCAGCCCGATCACCGGCACCAGTGGTACGCCCCGGCGGGTCAGCACGGACGCCGTCGTGTCGGGCAGGGCACCGAACTCGACGGCGGGCCGCAGCCCCGGCGGCAACCGGGTCAGCGCGTCGAGGACGTTTCTGTCGAGTTCGGACAGTTGCAGGATCGGGCTGAGCAGCGGGGCGAGGGCGTCATCGAGGTGGCCGAGCGCTTCCAGTTCCCCGCGCCGGGCGGCGAGGACGGGACGGTAGACCGGCTCCTCCGCCCGTCCTCCAGGGGCGGGCATCATAATTAAATGTAGCCAGCCGATTACCCACCTCACAGGGCGGGAGAGCGGGAATTCACCGGACAGGTGTCAACTCCCCGACTATCCTCGCGCGGTGTCTCACGCACCGACCAGGTACCGGTCCGCCGACGAGGACAGCGCCCGCTGGCAGGGTTTTCCCTTCCGCCCCGGTGACATCGTGATCAGCACGCGCTCCAAGAGCGGGACGACCTGGATGCAGATGATCTGCGCCCTGCTGGTGCTGCGTACGCCGGAACTGCCGGCGCCACTGACCGAGCTGTCACCCTGGCTCGACTGGTTGGTCGAGCCGCCGGAGCGGGTGTACGCCCGGCTGGCCGCCCAGCGGCACCGGCGCTTCATCAAGACCCACACTCCGCTGGACGGGGTGCCGAGTGATTCCCGGGTGCACTACGTGGTGGTGGCCCGGCATCCGCTCGACGCGGCGGTCTCGCTGCACCACCAGGGGGCCAATCTGGATCGTGCCCGGCTCGCCGAGCTGACCGGCCAGCCCGGGCCGTCGGAGCCGGCCCGCCCCCGTCCGCCGGTCGAACAGGCGCTCGTACGCTGGATCGACGCGGATCCGGATCCGCGTGCCGAACTGGACTCGCTGCCGGGTGTCCTGTGGCACCTGGGCGACGCCTGGGCACGTCGGCACCAACCGAACGTGCACCTCGTCCACTACGACGACCTTCGCGTCGACCTGGCCGGGCAGATGCGGCGCCTGGCCGAGCGCCTGGGCCTCGAACCGCCCGGACCTGAGCTGGTGGAGGCGGCCACCTTCGACCGGATGCGGGCCCGCGCCGACCGGCTCGCGCCGGACGCCGCCGGCATCCTGAAGGACCGCAACGCCTTCTTCCGCAGCGGTCGGTCCGGTCAGGGCCGCGCGCTGCTCGACGCGGCCGCTCGGGCCCGCTACCACTCCCGGGCCGCCGCTCTGGCTCCGCCGGACCTGCTCGCCTGGCTGCACCGAACCGAGGCGTGAAGACGCGGGCACCCCCGCAGCGGGGTGCCGCCGCGGGGGTGCCGGTGGGTTGTCACCGACCCGAGGGGTTCGGGTCAGTCGTCGTCCCGGTCGTCATCGTCATCGTCATCGTCGTCCTCGTCATCGCGGTCGTCCTCGTCGTCGTCCGCCGGCTCCTGCTCGGCCTTGACCACCTCACCGGACTGCCGGTCGACGTCGATCTCGTGCTCGGTACCGCCATTGACGATCTCGACCTCCCAGACGCCCCGGCCGTTCTCCTCGTCCCGGTCGGTCTCGGTGATCCGTCCACCACCGGCCTGCGCCAGCGCGATCTCACCGGCCCGTTCCCGACTCACCGCGTCACCCTCCGTGGCCGGCTGGGTCTGCGCCGGAGTGCTGGGTGCCACGCTGGTCGGGTCGGCGGTGGCGGTGGTGCCGGTCGGGTCCGGGGCCGTGGCGCCGGTGGTGCCGTCGGGGAGACCCGCGGTCGTCGGGGCTCCGGTCGCGGCGGTCAGGGTGGTCCGCCGTGCCTGGCTGTCGTCCGCCGCCGCGACGCCGAGGAACACCCCGGCCACCGTGAGCACCGCCGCCGCGCCGCCGACCGACGCCAGGATCAGGGGATTGCGCTTCATCGTTCCGCACCTCTCCTCGGTTGTCGCATCGAGGATCGGTCGGGCCGCGATAGCGGCGCGCTGTCCGAACCCTAAGCCCCGGTTAAGACCGGATCTGCGCACGAAGAGTGACGGCGCCCGTTGCTCGTGGGGCTCACGGAAGAGTCACGGATCCCGCCAGCTCTCCGGGGCGTCTCTCGACACCGCCGACGTGCCGCGCCCAGGTGCGGCGGGGGTCATGCCTGGCCGAGCCAGAGGGTCACCTCGGCACCGCCGCCGGGCCGTTCGCCGAGTACCAGCCGGCCGCCGCTGGCCTGGGCCGCCCGGCGGGCGATGTCCAGCCCGAGTCCGGTCGACCCTGCCCGGCTCGCGCCCCGGAGCACCGAGTCGGCCGCGATGCCGGGGCCCTCGTCGGCGACCGTCAGGACCACCTGGTCGCCGACGGTACGGAGCCGGACGGCGAAAGGCGTGCCGTCCGGAGTGTGCGCGAAGACGTTGCCGAGCAGGGCGTCCAGCGCGGCGGCCAACTCGTCGGCCGCGACGACGACCGGAACCGGACCGGGGACCAGGTCGAGGTCGACGGCACGGCCGGTCTCCTCCGCCAGCACCGACCAGAAGGTGACCCGATCGGCCACGGTGGCGGCGGCGTCGGCGACCACCGCGCCGTCGGTGGGGGCACGCCAGCGGGCCTGCCGGATCAGACCGGTGACCGCCCGCTCCAGTCCGTCCACGGCGCCGATCACCCGGGTGGCGTCCTGCGGGTCGCGTAGTGACTCGGCCTCCAGGCGCAGGGCGGTCAGCGGCGTACGTAGCCGGTGCGACAGGTCGGCCACCTGTTCCCGCTCCTGCACCAGCAACTCCTGGATCCGGCCGGCGAGGTGGTTGAGGGCACCGCCCACCTCGCGCAGCTCCGCCGGCCCGGACGGCCGCACCCGCGCGTCCAGTTCGGCGTTGGCCAGCCGGTGCGAGACCTCGGACAGCTCGCCGATCGGCCGGACCAGCGTGCGGGCCAGGCGGTCGGCGACGGCCAGGGCGATCAGCACCAGCAGCGTGCCGAGCAGGGCCAGCACCGACCAGGCACGTCCCACCCCGGCGGTCATCTCCGCCCGTGGCACCACGGTGCGGATCACGGTGGTGCCGTCCGCGCGACCCTGCACCGCGATGACCACCTCTCGACCGTCGGCCGTCTCGGCGGTGAGGCTCTGTCCCCGGCCGGCCAACTCCACCGCCGGGGTGCGGGGGGCGTCCGAGCCCAGCACCGTGCCGTCCGGCAGGAACACGCTGACCGGCCGGGCCGATTCGGCGGCGAGCTGTTCGACGGTCAGCCGTACGGTCTCCGGGTCGGCGGTGCCCACCACGGGAACGAGGCTCTGCGCGTCGGCGGTGGCCCGCACCGTCGCCCGGTCCTCGGCGGCGGTGCGCAGCAGCAACGCCAGCGGCACCAGGAAGGCGATCACGATGAGGACGCTGACCGCGGCGACCAGCAGGGCCAGGCGGGCCCTCACCCGTCGACCTCCGGGGTGACCAGGCGCACCCCGACCCCGCGTACGGTGTGCAGGTAGCGCGGACGCTGGGCGCTCTCGCCGAGCTTGCGGCGCAGCCAGGACAGGTGCACGTCCACGGTCTTGTCCGCCCCGCCGTACGGGATCTGCCACACCTCGGTCAGCAACTCCCGTTTGGTCACCACCTCACCGACCCGGGTGGCCAGATGCCGCAACAGATCGAACTCGCGCGGGGTCAACTCGACCGGTTCGCCGTCGAGGTCGACCTGCCGGGAGCGGGGGTCGATCCGCAGACCGCCGACCACCACCGTCGGATCCACCGGCTGCCCGCCGGGTCCGCGGCGGAGCACCGCGCGTACCCGCGCGTCGAGTTGGGCGGCGGTGAACGGCTTGACCACGTAGTCGTCGGCTCCCGCGTCGAGCACCCGGACGATCTCCCGCTCGTCGTCGCGGGCGGTGGCCACGATGACCGGTACGGCGCTGACGGCCCGCAGCATCCGCAGCAGCTCACGCCCGTCCAGGTCGGGCAGCCCGAGGTCGAGCACCACGAGATCGGGGCGATCGTCGAGGGCGTCACGCAGCCCGGTCATCGCGGTGGAGGCGGCGGCCACGGCGTGTCCCCGCTCGCGCAGCGCCCGCACCAGCGGGGCACGGATGGTCAGGTCGTCCTCGATCAGCAGCAGGCGGGCCACAGCAGGCAGGGTATCCCCGGCGATCGTCACCGGCCCGCTCCGTTAACCCTCCCTTAGCGTTGCCCGAAGGTCACCCCGACCGCCGATCGGGGATAGTCGGGTGATGGGCCGTCGAACCTTGCTCGCCGTGGCCGGATGGCTGGCCACCGCGGTCGTCGCCACCCTGATCGGGCTCGCCGCGATCCGGCTGGTCGGTGAGAGCCTCACCGGGACGCCGGGTGGGGTCCGCAGCCAGGAGGAGATCGCCCGCGCGCTCGCCGAACCGGCGCCGGTCGGTACCGATCCGCCCGGTGGCGTGCCGACCGGCACCCCGGCGTCCGGCAGTACGACGACCGGTACCGACCCCAGCGGGTCGCCGTCGAGCCCGGTGTCTCCGGCCGACCCGAACGCGGAGTCGGGCAACCGCCGCGGCTTCTCCACCACGGGCGGCAGCGCGGTGGCCGAGTGTCGGCCCGACGGGGTCTACCTGGTTTCCTGGAGCGCCCGACCGGGTTACCGGGTCGACGACGTCGATCGTGGCCCGGACGACGACGCGGACGTGACGTTCGTCGGCCCGAGCGGCGAGTACGAGCTGTCCGTGCGGTGCGTGGGCGGGGTACCCGCGCTCGACCCCGACAATGACTGAGTCGCGCACACGTTTCCGGCGTCGCCGCAGGTCAAAGACATGATCGTTACGCCGAATGTCCTTGATCGGACAGCCGATCGCCTGGCTACCGGCGGGGAACGCGACATACGTTCGAGGCACAAAGGGGGCTGATCGGCGCTGACCCCCCTTTAGCCGTCGCAACCAACTCAACATGCCATGGCCGCTCGACCGGGCCGGGGAAGGAGTCCGATGTCCAGCGCGAGAGCCAGGAGCAGCGGGGTTCCCCAGCCCGTACCGGGGGACGAGGCCACGGCCCACGCCGAGGCCGAACACACCACCTGCGCCGGCGCCGGCATGCCACTGACCGCCAGAGTCCTGTTCGCCGTGGTCAGCGCCGATGGTCTCCTGGTCCGCGGGCTGGGCGCGGCGGCGGCCAACCGGTTGCGGACCGGGATGTACCAGGTGGTGTTCGACCAGGACGTCACCGGTGCCAGCCTGGTCGGCACCGTCGGCCTCACGGGCAGCTCCGGGTTGGCCCCCGCCGGTCAGATCGCGGTTGCCGGGCGTACCGGCATTCCGAACGCCGTCTTCGTGACCACCTTCGACGGTGCCGGGTCGGCCGCCGACCGCCCCTTTCACCTGGCCGTGCTCTCCTGAGCACCCCGAGGCGCAGACGAGCGCGCGGCGCCGTTGACCCGAGGGTCGAAACCGCGCCGCGCTCGGCCGTCTCCCACCGCCGCAGCCGTACGGCGGTACGTCAGCGGGGACCTGGCATGACCGGTCGAACCGGTCGGTGGTGTCGATCCCCGATCGGCGTCGGTCCAAACCCCGGGGCAGTGTTCAATTCCACCATCTGCGAAGCACGGCGTGGCGGGGCCCCGGATGGGGTATGTGTCGGGGCATGGAGCACTTCACTATCGCGACCGTCGCCGAGAAGAGCCCGGACTTCCGGCGCGTGCTGTGGACCGGGAAGCACACCCAGCTGGTGATCATGACGATCCCGCCGGGCGGCGAGATCGGTGAGGAGGTCCATGAGGACATCGACCAGATCCTGACCTTCGTCAGTGGCACCGGTGAGGCGCAGGTGGCCGGTGAGAAGCGCGAGGTGGTGCAGGGCGACCTGGTGGTCGTACCGGCCGGCACCCGGCACAACTTCGTCAACACCGGCCCGAACCCGCTGGTGCTGTACACCGTCTACGGGCCGCCGGAGCACGCCGACCAGGCCGTGCACCACACCAAGGAGGAGGCCGACGCCGCGGAGGCGGCGGGCGAGGACGAGCCGCCGACCTCCTGACCCGTCCCGCCGGCCCGGCTCACCCCGGCCGGCGGACCACCGCGGCCGCCGGATGAGCCCCCCGATCGCGGGTACGCCGCGCGCCTGGAGCAGCCGGCGAACTCCGACTACGGAT
>NZ_JBAGKI010000045.1:0-47943 GCF_036689795.1 Micromonospora palythoicola
CCCCCCCCCCCGCGTCGGGGGCGCGCGGCCCCCGTCCCGCCCCCCCCCCGCCGGCCCCCCCGGTGGGGCGGCCGGCGGGCGGTACGGGTCAGCCGTCGGTCACCACCCCGGTCAGCACCACCTCCGGCACCGGCCCGACGACGGGGTTGAAGACCCCCAGCTCGACCCACTCGTCGGGCTCGTCGACCGAGTCGGTGATCGTCGGCACGGTCAGCTCACCGCCGGGGCCGTCCGGCGGGATCGACAGGACCGGCGCGAGCCAGGTCTGCGACAGCGGTCGGGCCGGCTCCACCGGCTCGGCCGCGAAGATGGCGAACCACTCCGGGTCGACGTCGGTGGTGGACAGCTCGACCCGGTCGGCGGGAACCTGCGCCAGGGCGTACGCGAAGATGCCGGCCTCGGTCGGCGCGGACGCGGTGAACCGCCAGGTGAGCTGCTCACCCTCGGCGGCCCGGGCCGACGTGGACTCGATGTCGACCGCCGGCACCGGATCGTCGTTGAGCACGGCCACTCCTCCGACGTAGCTGCCGACCACGAGGCCCCGCTCCGCCTTGGCCGCCAACGTGTGCTGCTCGGTGTAGTTCCACAGCGTGTCGCCGACGACCTCGACGGGGATCCGGATGCTGCGCTGGCCGGGTCGGATGGTGGCCAGCCAGGAGCGGCTGTTGCCCAGCTCGTCGGTGACGTACAGCCGCACCGTGCCACCGCCACCGCCGGTCACCGACACCGGAGCCTCGTACGTCTTCGTGCCCGAGTCGCCCTCCCGCACGTCCACGGTGCCGATGTCCAACCGGGACGGAGCGGAAGCATCGCCGCGCGGCGTGCCCGGTCGCCAGGCCCACGCGTCGAGCAGCCACGCCCGACCGTCAGCGGTACGCGGGGTGATCTCGATGGCGGCGACCCGTGCCGGTCCGCCCTTGAGCGGCACCCGCACCTCCTGCGCCCAGTAGGAGGTCGTGTACTCCGTCCCGGGCAGCCCGTCGATCCGGACCGCGCCCAACCGGCTGCGCCGGCCGTCCGGGTCGATCACGGCGACGTCGAACCGGGTGTCGGTGGTGTTCGGCGGGACGATCACGCGCAGGGCGAGGTCCCGGGCACCGGTGACGGCGACCGGGCGGGCCGGTGACAGCCGGATCGGACGGCCGGCGGCGGACCAGTTCAGCGCCGCCGCGTACCGGTCGGGCTCGGGCACGGTCCAGAGGAACGGCACGAAGTGGGCCAGCAGCGCGTTGGGATCCTCCGGATCGAGGCAGGACCGCTGCGGGTCGTCACTCACCTGGTCACAGATCCGGGCCCCGTCGGACAGCCTGGTCGACGGGTCCGGCGTGAGCAACGGCGTGCGGTTTCCGCCGAGAGCGTGACTGAGCACCCGGGCCGGGTCGGCCGACGGCGCGCGCCGGCCGCTACCGTCGAGCAGCGGCCGGACCCGGTCGTCACCGCCGACGAACAGCCGCGCGGCGGCGGCGATGTACGTCGCGCCCGCGGTCTGCTGCTGCGTCGCGGTGAGCCGGGTCGCGGTGCCCGGTGAGCAGATCGGATCGGGATCGCCGACCGTGGCGAAGTCGTCGTTCGACGGGGCCACCGACTGACCGGGCGTCCACTCCGTGTTGAAGAAGTTGTGGTTCGCGCCGAGCATGTACAGCGCGCTGCGCAGCGCCCGACTACCGCCGATGTCGCGGGTCTCGTCCACGAAAAGCTGGCCCTGGTGGTCGTAGACGTCGCCGTCGCAGCCGGGCAGGATCGTCACCGACGGTACGTCCGGCACCGGATTGTGCCCGAACAGGGTCGGGCCGATCAGCAGCATGCCCCGGATGGTCCAGCGGACCCGGCCCGGATAGCCGTCCTGGCCGGACGGTGGCGGGGTCAGCGAGTCCATCGCCGCCCGGCTGACGCCCTCACCGCCGCGGGAGTGACCCACCAGGAACACCCGGGACAGGTCGGCGCGGGGCGCGGCACGGACCACCTCCGGCGCGCCGGCCCGACCGGTGCCGGCCCAGTCGGCCCACTTCGCCAGATGCAGCTGGACCAGGTCGGAGCGGGCCTGGGCACCACCATCCTCGGACGCCCAGTCCTGGCCGTTGATCCCGTTCGCCGAGATCGACACGGTCAGATAGCCCTGGGAGGCGAGCAGCCGCTGAGCCTGTAGGTAACCACGGTGACTCGGGATCGGCTCGGCGCCGGCCGGGCAGGGCCAGACCTGCGGCCCGTACTCGTCACCGCGATAGCAGAAGGCGTGCCGACCGTGCAGGAACAACGCGAGCGGCCGTACCCCGGAAGCGCCCACCGGCGCGACCACGACGGCGCGCATCTCGACCTGCTCCGGGAACTCCGGCAGCTTCACGTCGGGCAGGGCGTACTCCCCGGTCACCTGCCGGTAGGGGCCGGGGATGCCGGGATCCACGGCAGCGACCGGCTGTCGGCCCGGCGGCGCGACGACCGGCGGCGCGGCTCGGCGGGTGGCGGGCGGGACCTCCTCGTCCATCCTCCTGCCGCCCGCGCGCACCGTCAGTTCGCCGAGTTGGGCGGGAGCCTCCAGGGCGAGGCTGAAGGTCCGGCCGTCCGGGTGCGGGCGGGCGCGACCGAGACGCCGGTCGCCGGACCAGAACTCGACCGCGGCGTCACCGATCGGCACCCGTTCGCCCGAGCGCCAGGTCAACTCCCCGCCGGCCATCGACCAGCCCTCGCTCACCGACCCCGGCGTGGGGCTCGCGGGCGGGGCGGCCGTCGCCGGCCCGGCAGCCCCAGCCACCAGAGCCACGGTCAGCGCGGCCGCCAACAGAAATCTACGCATGCGGCTACGTCTATCCGATCAGTGCAACATGCCGTGGCCTGCCGGGTTTCCGCGATGTGTCCAGCGCCTGGCTCTCCGGCGGGACGCTGGCTGCGCCGACCGCCGACCGAGGTGGTTCCACGAAGACGTCAGTGGCGTGATCCGGTCGACGCGTCCGGTACGTACTCGAGCACGACCCCCCGCAGGTAGCGCGGGGTGGTGGGGAGATCTGCCGCGCCCACCGCGAACATCAGGGAACTGCCCGGGGTCCCGGCGATGCCGTGCAGGCTCAGGCCGACCGCGTCCGGCGGCTGCGGCGCCGCAACGCCGGCCCATCCGCCCGTCCGGTACGTGACAAGCGAAGCGCTCGGCGCCGACGAGTTGTCGATCAGCCACGGCTGTCCGGCGTGGTCGGTGACCACGTCGGGCATCGCGCCACCCGGCGCGTACCTGAGCAGTTCGAACGATCCACCGCCCCCGCGCACGGCCAACCCACCGTCGCCGACCGCCCACAGCTCGCTGGAGGATCGACCAGCGAGCGCTCGGAACGAGGACTCGTCGTTGTTGACGCCCACCTGGACCGTACGCCAGCCCGAGCCGTTCCAGTGGAAGAGCAACGGGCCCTTGAAGCCTTGCCACGCGCCGTTGCCGGCGGCCCAGACGTCATTCGGCCCGATGGCCTTGATCGTGGTGACGGTGCAGAAGTTCGGCATTCCACCGAAGGACGTGCCGCCGGTGCGGCACTCGGCGGGCGGCTGGTGTGACCGCCAGGATCGTCCGTCCCACTGCTTGATGATCACATTGCTGCCGTCGTTGCCCACCAACCAGGTCTGTTCTCCGAGGACGGCAAGTCCGGTGATCAGTGCGTGGGTCTCGCCGTCGCCGCGCGCGAACGGCACCTCGCGCCAGGTGCTGCCGTCGTAGCGCAGGACGTGCGTCACCTGCTCCTCCGGGGTGGCGGCGGCCGTGCTGCCGACCGCCCAGACATTCGCCGGCGAGTCGGCCGCGACGAGGTCGAGCCGGCCGTGCCAGGAGGTCGCCGGCACGACCGCTCGTGTCCAGTTCGTTCCGTCCCACCGAAGGACCAACGGGGTGCCGGTGTCGTTCGGCTGGTCGGGCGAGTAAGCCTCGCTACCGACGGCCCAGGCGTGCCTCGCGTCCACCGACACCACGTCCCACAGCACGCTCGTGGGCCCGGCCAGCTCCGGCAGCGTGGCCAGCCGCCAACCCGGTGCCGGCGCGTCGGCGGCGACGGCGTCGGGTGGTCCGTCGGAGGGGGCCGAGGTGCCCGTGCCCGCCGATCCGCCGGTGCAACCCGACACCAGCAGGACAGCGGCCGTCGTCACGACAATCTTGCGCATGGCCATGATGATCGCATCGCGTGGCCATCAGCCCCGGGCATCCCCGAGCGCCTCGGCGATCATGCGGTGGCCCTGGGCCTCGAACGCCTCGTCGCCCACCCGGTACGCCCACGCCGCGGTGCCGATCGCCTCGCGGATCTGGTTGCGGTGCCACGCGTGCGGCTCACGAGGGTCGGGTCCGTACCCGTCGAGGAAGGCCGCCTCGAGCGTCGGATCACCACGGAACTCCCGGGCGGCCAGTCGACCGAGGTCCGTGTACGCGGGACGCAGCGCGGCGCGACCGAAATCGATCACACCGAGCACGCCGTCGTGGACCAGCCAGTTCCGGGGCTGCCAGTCACCGTGGGTGGGTACCAGGGACGCGGACGGGGTCGGCCAGGAGGCGATTTCGGCCCGGAGCCGCCGCACGGTGTGCGGGGCGATCCGATGTGGTCGGCCCAGCCAGGCCAACGACCTCTCCTTCTCGCGTCTCTCGTGGTCGTCGTCGGTGACGGCGAGTTGGGCGTGCAGCAGCGCCAGCAACTCGCCGGCCTGCCGGTAGAGGCGGGGATCCCCGGCGTGCTCGCTGCCCAGCACCAACCGGCCGGGCAGGTGACGGGTGACGAGCAGCTTCGCGTCGGCGTCGCCGTGCAAGAGGGTCGGCGCGCGATTCCGATCGGTCCAGGGCCGCAACCAGTTGGCATGGGCGTCCAGTTCGCGCCGGATGCCGTGGTCGTCCTCTGCGCTGGCCTTGACGATGAATCGCGCACCCGCGCAGGTCACCTCAAGGACGGTGGTGGCCACCAACCCCCAGCTGTGATCGGCCTCGACGCTCGCCCCGGGAAGCCACCGCGCCAGCAGCGTCTGCTGCTGCCGGGTCAGCTTCCCGAGCGCCGAGGTCACTGCGAAAGGATACGGCCGACCGTGGGTACGGTCAGGACTCGCCGGACGGGGTTGCCTGCGGGATCGTCAGCGCGGTCCACGACACGGGCGGCAGTTCGACGGTGAGCAGGCCGTCGGAGAGCCGCGCGGTGTCGTTGTTCCGCAGCCCGACCCGGTGCGGGTCGCGCAGGTCGTTGGCCGCGCGCACGTCGGTGTCCCAGATGCCCCGGGCCGAGACCGCACCGGTCGGCTGGAAGGCGCGCAGGTCGATCGTCACCGTCGTCGCCTCGGTGAGGTGCCGGTTCTGCAGGAAGACCGACAGCCCGGTGCCGTCGCTGGTCGAGGCCGCGGACACCACCGGCACCGAGCCGAAGGTCGCGGTGGTCGTCTCGTCGGCGTCGGCCAGCACCCGCAGCGCGTCGCCCCGGGCGGCGTGCGAGGTCACCGAGAACGGGAAGAACGTCGTCTGCCGCCAGGCCGGACCGCCGGGCTCGGTCATGATCGGTGCGATCACGTTGACGAGTTGCGCGAGGTTCGCCGAGGTGACCCGGTCGGCGTGGTTGAGCAGGGAGATCAGCAGACCGCCGAGGACGACGGCGTCCGCGACGGTGTAGCGGTCCTCGAGCAGGCGTGGTGCGACCGGCCACTCGTCGATGGTGAAGGTACGTGCCTTTTCCTGCCACCGGCTCATGTACCAGATGTTCCACTCGTCGAACGCGAGATCCACCCGCTTGGACGACCGTTTGACCGTGCGTACGTGGTCGACGGTCGCGACCACCGCCTCGATGTAGGTGTCCATGTCGACGCCGGAGGCGAGGAAGCTCGCGAGATCACCGTCGTGTTCCTGGTAGTAGGCGTGGCAGGAGATGTAGTCGACGTCGTCGTAGGCGTGGTTCAGCACGACGCGTTCCCACTCGCCGAAGGTCGGCATGCCCCGGCCGGACGACCCGCAGGCGACCAGCTCCAGGTTCTGATCCACCTGGCGCATCGCCTTGGCCGTCATCGACGCGAGCTTGCCGTAGTCGGTGGCGTCGCGGTGGCCGAGCTGCCAGGGGCCGTCCATCTCGTTGCCGAGGCACCACATCGCGATGCCGAACGGCTTCTCCCGTCCGTTGGCGGCCCGTTGCGCGGCGCGGGCGGTGCCGGCCGGCAGGTTCGTGTACTCCAGCAGCTCGACGGCCTCCTTCGGGCCGCGGGTGCCGAGGTTCACCGCCAGCATCAGCTCGCTGCCCACCAGGTCGAGCCAGTGCTGGAACTCGTGCAGGCCGACCTGGTTGGTCTCGGTGGAGTGCCAGGCGAGGTCGAGCCGACGCGGTCGCTCGGCCACCGGCCCGACCCCGTCCTCCCAGTTGTAGCCGGAGACGAAGTTGCCGCCCGGGTACCGGACCGTGCTGACGCCCAGTTCCTTGACCAGCTCGATGACGTCACGCCGGAATCCGTCCGGCCCGGCGCTGGGATGCTCGGGCTCGTGGATGCCGTCGTAGATGTGCCGGCCGAGGTGCTCGACGAAGCCGCCGAAGAGTCGTCGACGGACCGGCCCGATGGTGAACGCCGGGTTGATGGTGAGGTGCGCGCGGGGCATGAGACTCCTTACGATGATCACCTACGATAACGTTTTCGGTGCCGGTGGACGAGCCCTCGGCAGGTCGTCGGCGTCGCGCGGGTACGCACCGGTCGGCCAGCGGCCCGCCGGCTCAGCCCGGGGCGGGACCGGCGCTGTCCCGACGGACCAGGTCGGCGGCGAGCGACTCGATCCGGGGACCTGCGGCTCCCGGGTCCAGGGCCAGGGCCATCGCGCGGGCGCCCATCTCGACAAGCGGCAGGCGGACAGTGGTCAGCGCCGGGGTGACGTCCCGGGCCACCGGCATGTCGTCGAAACCGAACACGCTCACCTGCTGCGGCACCGGCACCGCACGGGCGCGTAGCAGCGCCAGCGCGCCGATGGCCATCGAGTCGTTGAGCGCCGCGATCGCGGTCAGCCCGGGCTCGGCGTCGAGCAGCGCGGCGGTGGCCTCGGCGCCGCCGTCGCGGTCGAAGTCGGCGTACCGGACGCGGTGTTCCGGCAGCTCCCGGCCGTGCTCGGCGAGCGCCGCGCGCAACCCGGCGAGTCGGTCGGTGATGGTGGTCAACACCCGGGGACCGGCCACCACACCGATGCGTTCGTGGCCGAGGCGGCACAGTTCCCGACCGAGGAGTTCGCCGCCGCCCCGGTTGTCCGGCATCACCGCGTCACCGGAGTGTTCGTGGCGGCCGATCACCGCGACCCGACCGCCGGTGGCCTCGTACGCGGCGAGCTTGCCGTTGAGCAGCCGGGTGAAGTCGGCGTCGTGGTACCCGGAACCGGCCAGGATGATGGCGGCGACCTGCTGGCCCCGCAGCAGCTCGACGTACTCCAGTTCCCGCTCCGGGTCGCGGTAGCTGTTGCAGATCATCAACAACCGGCCCTGGTCGGTCGCGACGCGTTGCAGGCCCCGGGTGATCTCCGCGAAGTACGGATCGGAGACGTCGTGCACGATCACCCCGACGGCGCCGCGATGCGACCGGGCCAGCAGTTGGGCGTGGGCGTTGGGCACGTACTGCAGCTCGGCGACGGCGCGCAGCACCCGTTCGCGCAGTTCCTCGGTGACCGGCTTGCTGCTGCCGTTGATCACGCGCGAGGCGGTGGCGGGTGAGACACCGGCCCGTCGGGCCACATCGGACAGCGTCGCCACACCCGCCCCCTCACGCGTCGCGCCGGCCGCTGTAGCGGCGACCAGCGACACCGTACCCCAGGGCGGGGGCCCGCATCGGGGCGTGGTTAGCGCAGGTCAAGCCCGCAGGTCCGGCCGGTCCCGCCCGATGTCCGACGGATCGCGGACGGTGCCCCGGGCGAGCAGATGGGCACTCGCCGTGACCAGAGCGGGCTCCCGCCCATAGACGCGGGCGAGCCGCAACGCGGCGGCGAACACGGTCTCCGCCATCGGCCCGTGCGCGGCCGCCTCGGCGGCGATCCAGGCCGGCCCCTCGATACCGTCGACGACCAGGTCGACCAGGCCGGCGGTCCGGCATTCGTCGAGCAGTTCCTCGACCCGGTGGAAGTAGGCGTGGGTGAAACCGAGACGCGCGTCGTTCCGGCCGTCGGTGAGCAGCACCGCGGCTTCCTCGACCATCCGGTCGTCCAGCCGACCGGTGGCGGCGAAGTCCAGCGGCCCGGCGAATCGCGAGATCGCGGCGGCGAGGACGCGACCGCCGGGCCGCGTGACCCGGACCGCCTCCGCCAGGGCCCGGCACCGGTCGGCGCGCCGGGGCAGGTGGTAGAGCGGCCCGAGCAGCAGGGTGGCGTCGTAGCCGTCGTCGGGCTCGGGCAGCGTGCGGGCGTCGGCGACGTCCGCGTCGACGGTGGGGTGGCCGGCGCGGGCCTGGGCGACGTGCGCGGGCACCAGGTCGAGCAGGCGTACCCGGTAGCCGAGGGCGACGAGGGCCCGGGCGTACTCGCCGGTCCCTCCGCCGACGTCCAGGATCCGGGCAGGTGGCGCGGGCAGGTACTCGCGCAGCAGTTCCAGCGTGCGGGCCCGCTCCAGCCGAGCCTGCGGCCGTGCGGCGAGCCGCAGGTCCTCGCGGTACCGCTCGGTGTAGTACGCGACGATCTCGTCGGACTGGCGATCCATCCACTGATGGTCCTCGTTGCGGTGGCGAGGTGGCCAGCGCTTTGTTCGGCCCGCCATCGGCCGCCGAGGCCGGACGCGCCGTCGTCGGGTAAGCCCTTGCCTGGCCTCGGAGGGGCGGCCTAATCTGGGCGGGAAAGCGCTTACCTCACCCGGTCCGAGCGCCTACGACGGAAGGACCCCCATGACCCGCAGGTCGATCGGCATCATCGTGAACGGCGTCACCGGCCGGATGGGATACCGGCAGCATCTGGTGCGCTCCCTGCTGGCCATCCGGTCCGCCGGTGGGGTGCCGCTGGCCGACGGCACCACCGTCTGGCCGCACCTCGTCCTCGTCGGCCGCAGCGAGGCCAAGCTGCGCGAGATCGCCGAGCGCCACGGCCTGGACGACTGGACCACCGACCTGAGCGCCGCCCTGGCCCGCGACGACACCGAGGTCTACTTCGACGCGCAGGTGACCCAGCAGCGGGAGAAGGCGATCCGGCAGGCCATCGACGCCGGCAAGCACATCTACACCGAGAAGCCCCTCGCCGAGGACATTGCGGCCGCTCTCGACCTGGCGCGTGCCGCCCGGGCGGCCGGCGTACGCACCGGCGTGGTGCAGGACAAGCTCTTCCTGCCGGGGCTGCGCAAGCTCAAGCGGCTGCTCGACGCTGGCTTCTTCGGCCGGGTGCTCTCGGTTCGCGGCGAGTTCGGCTACTGGGTCTTCGAGGGCGACTGGCAACCCGCCCAACGCCCCTCGTGGAACTACCGGGCCGCCGACGGCGGCGGCATCGTGGTGGACATGTTCCCGCACTGGCACTACGTGCTCGCGGAACTGTTCGGTGAGGTACGCGCCGTGTCCGCCACCGTCGCCACGCACATCCCCCGTCGGGTCGACGAGGCCGGGCGGCCCTACGAGGCCACCGCCGATGATGCCGCCTACGGCGTCTTCGAGCTGGCGGGCGGCGTCATCGCCCAGCTCAACTCGTCCTGGTGCGTCCGGGTGCACCGCGACGAGCTCGTCGAGTTCCAGGTCGACGGCACCGAGGGCAGCGCGGTCGCCGGGCTGCGGCGCTGTCGGGTGCAACACCGGGCGGTCACCCCCAAGCCGGTCTGGAACCCGGACCTGCCCGCCACCGAGGACTTCCGGTCGCAGTGGACGGAGGTGCCGGACAACGAGGACTTCGACAACGGCTTCAAGGTGCAGTGGGAGGCGTTCCTGCGGCACGTGGCCACCGGCGAGCCGTTCCCGTGGGACTTCCTGGCCGGTGCCCGGGGCGTGCAGCTGGCCGAGCTTGGCCTGCTGTCGGCCCGCGAGGGCCGCCGTGTCGAGGTGCCGGAGCTGACCCTGTGAGCGAGCGAAGCGAGCGAACCAGCAGGCTCGGTAGCGCGGCGCCTCGCGCCGCCGGCGAGCGGAGCGAGGCGGCGGCGTGAGCGGCACCGAGGTGACCCTGCCCGGCGGCCGGCGGATCCGGTTGTCCGGCGGCAGCGGGCATCCGCGCCCCGAGGCCCCGCCGCGCACCCGCGTCGCGTACGCCGCCGCCCACGTGGTGGCCGACCCGGCCGGCGACAACACCCCCGGCGCCCCGGCGGTGCTGGACTGGGACCGCACCCTCGCCTTCCGCCGCCACCTGTGGTCCTACGGCCTGGGGGTGGCCGAGGCGATGGACACCGCGCAGCGCGGCATGGGTCTGGACTACCCGGCGACCCGGGAGCTGATCCGCCGCAGCGCGGCCGAGGCGCGGTCCGTCGGTGGTCGGATCGTCGCCGGAGCCGCCACCGATCAGTTGCCGCCCGGCCCGGCGACGCTCGCCGAGGTCACCGCCGCCTACCGGGAACAGCTCGACGACGTGCGGGCCGCCGGGGCGGTGCCGGTGCTGATGTGCAGTCGGCACCTGGCCGCCGCCGCCCGTGGCCCGGAGGACTACCTGCGGGTGTACGACGAACTGTTGCACGCCGCCGACCAGCCGGTGGTGCTGCACTGGCTCGGTCCGATGTTCGACCCGGCCCTGTCCGGCTACTGGGGCACCACCGACCTGGACCTGGCCGCCGACACCGTCGTCGAGCTGCTCAAGGCCCACGCGGCCCGGGTGGACGGCATCAAGGTGTCGCTGCTCGACGCCGGGCGCGAGGTGGCGTTGCGCCGCCGGCTGCCGGCGGGCGTACGCCTCTACACCGGCGACGACTTCCACTACCCGGAGCTGATCCGGGGCGACGGGACCGGCCACTCCGACGCGCTGCTCGGGGTCTTCGCCGCCATCGCGCCGGCCGCGTCGGCCGCGCTCGCCGCCCTCGACCGCGGTGACCTGGACCGGTACGACGAGATCTTCGCCCCGACCGTGCCGCTGGCCCGGCACCTGTTCGCCGCACCCACCTGGTACTACAAGACGGGGATCGTCTTCCTCGCCTGGCTCGCCGGGCACCAGGAGCACTTCACGATGGTCGGTGGGTTGCAGTCCGGCCGGACACCCGAGCACCTGGGCACCCTGCTCACCCTCGCCGACGCCGCCGGCCTGCTGCCCGACGCCGAGCTGGCCGCCGCCCGCGCCCGGGCCTTCTTCACCGTGGCCGGGGTGACCCGGTGACCGGCCCGGCGAGCCGGGCGGCCCTGCGCCGGTTCTCGTTCAACCAGGCCACCGCCCAGCACTGGCCGCTGCCCGACGTGGTCGCCGGTTGTGTCGCCGCCGGGGTACCGGGCATCGGCCTGTGGCGGGAACCGGTGACGGGGTACGGTCTCGGCCGCACCGCGAAGCTGGTCCGTGACGCCGGGCTGACGGTCACCACCCTGTGCCGGGGCGGGTTCTTCACCGCCGACGACTGGCGGGAGCAGAACCTGCGGGCCATCGACGAGGCGGCCACCCTCGGCGCCCCGGTGCTGGTCCTGGTCTCCGGCGGCCTGCCCCCCGGCAGCCGGGACATCGACGGCGCCCGCGCCCGGGTCGCGGACGCGATCACCGAACTCGCGCCGCACGCCGACGCCGCCGGGGTGACCCTGGCCATCGAACCGCTGCACCCGATGTTCGCCGCCGACCGGTGCGTCATCGCCACCCTCGGTCAGGCGTTGGACATCGCCGAACGGTTCGATCCGGGCGTGGTCGGTGTGGTGGTGGACGCGTACCACGTGTGGTGGGACGACACCGTGTACGACCAGATCGCCCGCGCGGGGGAGTGGATCGCCGCGTTCCAGGTCTGCGACTGGGTCACCCCGCTGCCGGAGGGGGTGCTGCTCGGCCGGGCGCTGCCCGGCGACGGCTGCATCGAGCTGCGCCGGCTGCGCGAGGCGGTCGACGCGGCCGGCTACACCGGCCCGATCGAGGTGGAGGTCTTCAACGCCGAGGTCTGGGCGCGTCCCGGCGAGCGGATCCTGGCCGCCGCCATCGACGGCTACCTGCGCGAGGTCACCTGAGCCCGGGGGCGTCGCGGTCATCACCTGCGAGCTGACCATCGACAGCGACTGGGGTTCGGAGCTGCTCAGCCTGGCCGTGACGGCGGCTGCCGGCGCGCAGCCGGGCCAGCAGGGGAACTGCTGTTCACCGTCACCGCACCGGACGGGACCACCGCTACCGGTCCACGGTCGCCGTCGCCCCCGGGCTACCTGCTGGCCCGGCGCGGGTCAGCTCGTCGCGGTGCGGGTGGCGAGCGCGTCGACCAGGCGCCGGGTCGAGCCGGCGAGGTTCCACCGCTCGGCCAGGTCGAGCAACCGTTGCGGGTCGGCCGGCGACACCGGCAGCTCGGTGGACAGCGGTGGCAGCGGCACGTCCAGGGCGACCCGGACCACCTTCGGCGCCACGGCCAGGTAGTCCCGGGCCGCGGCGAGCTTGGTGCGCAGCCCGGGTGCGAAACCGGCGGCCGGGTCGTCCAGGGCGGCGAGGATGCCGGCGATGTCGCCGTACTTGTCGACCAGCCGGGCGGCGGTCTTCTCGCCGACGCCGGCCACCCCGGGCAGCCCGTCGGACGGGTCGCCGCGCAACGCGGCGAACTCGGCGTACCGGTCGGCCGGTACCCCGTAGCGGGCGCGCACGGCGGCGTCGTCGCAGTCCTCCAGCTTGGCCACTCCTCGCCCGACGTAGAGCAGCCGCACGCCCCGGGCGTCGTCGATCAGCTGGAACAGGTCGCGGTCACCGGAGACCACCTCCACCGGACCGGGCTCGGTGACCGAGAGGGTGCCCAGCACGTCGTCGGCCTCGTAGCCGGTCGCGCCGACCACGGTCACCCCCAGCGCGTCGAGCACCTCCAGGATCATCGGCACCTGCGGGGAGAGGGTGTCCGGCACCACCTCGCCACCCTCCGGAGCCACCCGGTGCGCCTTGTACGACGGCAGCAGCGCGACCCGCCAGTCGGGCCGCCAGTCGTGGTCCATCGCGCACACCATCCGCCCCGGCCGGCGGGTGCGCACCAGGTGGGCGAGCATGTCCAGGAAACCGCGCACCGCGTTCACCGGCTGGCCGTCGGCGGTCTTCGCGGCGGCCTCGGGGATGCCGAAGTATGCCCGGAAGTAGAGACTGGGCGCGTCGATGAGCATGATCGGGGTCTGCGCTGTCACGCCCGACAGCCTGGCACACCGCACCGACGTTCACGACGTACGGCAGGTCGGCGGTGCGTTCCGTCGGCGCGACGAGGGAGGGCCCGATGACCGTACCGACCCGGCTGACGCTGACCACGGTGAATCTCGACACCCCGGACCCGGCGGCCCTGGCCCGCTTCTACGCGCGCCTGCTCGGCTGGGACATCGCGGTCGAGGAGGCCGACGACGTGATCCTGCGGGCCGCCGACGGTGGGGTCGGGCTGTCCTTCCAGCGGGAACGCGCGTACGTGCGGCCGAGCTGGCCGGCGCAGCCCGGCCGGCAGCAGATGATGATGCACCTGGAGATCGGGGTGCAGGACCTGCCGGCCGCGCTGGAGCACGCGCTGGCCTGCGGGGCGACGCTCGCCGCTTTCCAGCCTCAGGAGGACGTCCGGGTCTGCCTGGACCCGGACGGCCACCCGTTCTGCCTCTGGCTGACGGACTGACCCCGCGGCGTCCTCAGCTCGCGCCGGCCGTGGCCCGCCGACGGCGCCGCTTGGTGACGTACGGCAGCACGAACAGGTACAGGCCGGTGAGCATCAGCAGGGCCAGCGGCAGCAGCGGCAGGTAGGCGAGCCACTCGACCGGATCCTCCTGTGCGAGCGCGACGAAGGTGACGGCGACGGTCACCGTGAACGCGATCGCCAGCCACCGATGGGTCTGCCGGATCCAGTTGCTTCCACTCATCACGAACCTCCCGGGTGACACTGCGCACCGGCCCGAGCGGCTGCCCGGCCGGGTATCTACCCTGGTCAAGCTAGTGACGTCCGGCTGGTCGGTGCTTCTCGATTCCTGACCGGTGCGTCGTGGCGGCCCGGCACCGCCAGCGCCGGTTGGCCCAAACGACCGTTAAGCTAGCGGAGTGGGGTTCGAGGAGCTGTATCCGCCGGGGCGGCTGGCCGCCGCGCAGCGTGCCGTGGCCGCCGCCGGGATGGACGCGCTGCTGCTCAGCCCCGGCTCCGACCTGCGCTACCTGACCGGTTACGACGCGCACGCCGGTGAGCGGCTGACCCTGCTGGTGCTGCCCGCCGAGGGCGAGCCGACGCTGATCGTGCCGACCCTGGAACGGCCGGCGGCCGAGGCGTCGCCGGCGCCGGCCACCGGGGTACGCATCGTCGACCACGCGGACGGCACGGACCCGTACCCACTGGTGACCGCCGCGCTCGGCGGGCCGGTCGGCGCGGTCGGGCTGGCCGACCGGATGTGGGCCGAGCAGGTGCTGGCACTGCGTGCGCTGCTGCCCGACGCCCGGCAGCGGCTCGCCTCGACGGTCCTGCGGGAGCTGCGCGTCCACAAGTCGCCCGCGGAGGTGGCGGCGCTCGCCGAGGCCGGCGCGGCGATCGACGCGGTGCACGCCCGGATGGGGCGGTGGCTGCGACCGGGACGGACCGAGGTGGAGGTGGCCGCCGACATCGCCGCCGCGATCCGGGCGGCCGGCCATGTCACTGTCGACTTCGTCATCGTGGCAGCCGGCCCGAACGCCGCCAGCCCGCATCACGGCACCGCCGACCGGCCGATCGGCGCGGGCGAGCCGGTCGTGGTGGACATCGGCGGCACCATGCCCTCGGGCTACCGCTCCGACTGCACCCGCACCTATGTCAGCGGTGGGCCGGCACCCGCCGCGTTCGTCGACTACTACGCGGTGCTGCACGAGGCGCACCGCGCCGCCGTGGCGGCGGTCCGCCCCGGGGTGAGCGCCGAGGCCGTCGACGCCGCCGCCCGCGCACCGATCACGGCGGCCGGTTACGGCGACGCGTTCCTGCACCGCACCGGCCACGGCATCGGTCTGGACGGCCACGAGGAGCCGTACGTGGTGGCCGGCAACGACCGCGCGTTGGCGGCGGGGATGACCTTCTCCGTCGAACCGGGCATCTACCTGGCCGGGCGGCACGGCGCCCGGATCGAGGACATCGTCGTCTGCACGACGGACGGCGTACGACGGCTGAACACCATCCCCACGGAGCTCATCGCGCTATGACTGTCGACCGGATCCTGCCCACCGACGAGGCTCGCGACCTGCTGGAGTTGACCACCGAACTGGCCGACCGGGAACTCGCGCCGAAGGTGGTCGAGCACGAGCAGCGGGCCGAGTTCCCCCGGGAGGTGCTGCGCACGCTGGGCCGGGCGGGTCTGCTCGGCCTGCCGTACCCGGAGGAGTACGGCGGCGCCGCCCAGCCGTACGAGGTCTATCTCCAGGTGCTGGAGATCCTCGCCGGCCGCTGGCTCGCGGTCGCCGAGGCGGTGAGCGTGCACACCCTGTCCTGCTACCCGGTCGCCGCCTTCGGCAGCGAGGAACAGCGCAAGCTGCTGCCCGACATGATCGGCGGCGAGTTGCTCGGGGCGTACTGCCTGTCCGAGCCGCAGGGTGGTTCGGACGCCGCGGCGCTGACCACCAGGGCGGTGCGCGACGGCGACGGTTATCTGGTCACCGGCACCAAGGCGTGGATCACCCACGCCCGGGTGGCCGACTTCTACAACGTCTTCTGCCGCACCGGCGGCCCGGGCCCGAAGGGCATCTCCTGCCTGCTCGCCGACCGCGCCACACCGGGTCTGCACCCGCAGGCCGCCGAGCGCACCATGGGGCTGCGCTCCTCCCCGGTGGCGCAGATCGTCTTCGACGAGGCCCGGGTGCCGGCCGACCGGCTGATCGGCGGCGACGGGGCGGGGTTCACCATCGCCATGTCGGCCCTGGACTCCGGTCGCCTGGGCATCGCGGCCTGCGCGGTCGGGTTGGCCCAGGCGGCGCTGGACTACGCGGTGGACTACGCCCGGCAGCGCGAGCAGTTCGGCCGGTCGATCATCGACTTCCAGGGGCTCGGGTTCACCCTGGCCGACCTCGCCACCCAGATCTCCGCCGCCCGGGCGTTGACCCTGGCCGCGGCCCGGCTCCGCGACGCCGGTCGGCCGTACTCGGTCGAGGCGGCCAAGGCGAAGCTGTTCGCCACGGACGTGGCGATGCGGGTGACCCTCGACGCGGTGCAGGTGCTCGGCGGTGCCGGTTACGTCGCCGACCATCCGGTCGAGCGGTACCTGCGGGAGGCGAAGGTGCTGCAGATCGTGGAGGGGACCAACCAGATCCAACGGCTGGTGATCTCCCGGGCGCTGGCGAAGGGCTGACCGTACGCGAGCACCCGCCGACCGACCGCGACGGCGGGCGGGCTTGTCGGTCGCGTCGACCGGCCGTACCCGGTAGGTTGCACGCCGTGGAGGAGATCGACCGCGCCATCGTGGTGGCGCTGACCGCGGACGGCCGACTGTCGTACACGGATCTGGCGGAGAAGGTCGGCCTGTCGGTCTCCGCGGTGCATCAGCGGGTACGGCGGCTGGAGCAGCGCGGGGTGATCAAGGGTTACGCCGCCCGGGTCTCGTTCGAGGCGCTGAACCTGCCCTTGACGGCGTTCGTGGCGATCCGGCCGTTCGATCCGTCGCAGCCGGACGACGCGCCGGAGCGGCTGGCGCACTTACCGGAGATCGACTCCTGCTACTCGGTGGCGGGGGAGGACTTCTACCTGCTGCTGGTCCGGGTGGCCAGCCCGGTCGACCTGGAACGGGTGCTCCAGGAGATCAGGACGTCGGCGAACGTCACCACCCGCACCACCGTGGTGCTGTCCACCCCGTACGAGCACCGGCCACCCAAGGTCGTCGGCCACCCGGCAAACCACCACCGCCCCTGAGACGTGTCGCCCGAGGTGGCGAGCCGGCAGGCGGGCTGACCCGGGACACCCCGTGCTGCCGCGGCGCCGGAGACGCGGCTAGGATCCATCCCTGATTCAGCGGAAAGTGAGACCCGGATTATGACCGGACGCCGGGCCGATTCGTGCCGCCCCGTCCCGGTCACGTCGCGTGTCTCGAAGGGGAGGATGAGGTGAATCGATCGATGCGATCGCGCTCCAGCCAGACGGCGTCCGGGGTCCGCCCATGACACGCATCCTCATCCGCGCCGGCAAGAGTCCGTTGACAGTGCTGTCCCATGAGCAAAGCCTGTCAACCTCTCGGTTGGGTGTCTTCGGGTCGAACTCTGGGAACATGCTGTTCTACAGCGCGGTGTTCCGGGTGCTGAGCGTGCCCGACGCCGAGGTGGTCGCGAACTCCTACGTGCATGAACGCCCGGTTCACCTGGGCACCTACATCAACCGGACCAACGAGGAGTTCGACCGGTTCGTCCTGCCGATGGCGAACTCGTACCGGGACACCTTCCTGCCGCACCTGGAACGTCTCGCCAAGGTCATCGAACGGCTGACGATTCCGGTCACGGTGGTCGGTATCGGCGCGCAGCTGCCGTACGGCACCGAGTTCAGCTCGCTACCCGACGACTACAAGAAGATCGTCACCCGGTTCACCCGGGCCGTGCTCGACCGGTCGGCGTCCATCGGCGTACGCGGCGAGTACACGGCCCGCCTGCTGAAGTACCTGGGCTTCGGTGACGAGCACGTGCGGGTGATCGGCTGCCCGTCGATGTTCGGCAACGGGCCGCTGGGGCCCCTGGTGCGCAAGGTGGATCGGCTGGCCTACGACAGCCCGATGGCCATCTCGTACACCCCGAAGGTCAAGGGGGTGGACCGGCTGGTCGAGGCGAACACCAACCGTTACCCCAACAGCGTCATCGTGCCGCAGCAGCATCACCGGTTGGCGCTGATGCTGTGGGGCGAGAACCCGGCCAAGGTTCCCAACAAGCGGATGCCCATCCACACCGACCATCCGCTGTACGAGAACGACCGGATGCGCTTCTTCGTGGACGCGTCGACCTGGGTCGAGTTCATGGCCGAGCAGCACTTCGCCTTCGGTACCCGCATCCACGGCAACGTCGCGGGCGTGCTGGCGGGCACACCGTCGGTGGTGCTGGCCCACGACTCCCGCACCGTCGAGCTTTCCGAGTACCACGGCATTCCGTACCGCCTCTACTCGGAGCTGCCGCCGGACGTCGACGCGCAGCGGCTCTACGAGGAGGCGGATTTCGACGCCTTCGGGCCGCGTCAGGCCGAGACCTTCGACACCTACGTGCGATTCCTCGAGCACAACGACCTTGAGCACGTGTTCCAGCCGGGCAAGGAGAACCCTGCCTACGACAAGGCGCTCGCCGCCGCCAAGTTCCCCGGCCCGGTGCACACGCTGATGGCCTCGGACGTCGTCGGGCGGCGCCAGGTGATGTCCCGGCTGCGTTGGCTGCGCCAGGGGCACGAAGGTGATCTGGAACGTCCGGCCTACGAATTCGAACCACCCTTCCGCGAACCGCGCGGAAAGAAGTCGCTCGAGGAGCGGGTAACCGAGTTGGAGAAGGAACTCAAGGTGCAGCAGGCATCGCTGGCGAACTGGCGGGGTCGGATGGGGCGTGTCCTGCGGATCAACCCGTTGTCCATCGGGGGCCGACGGTGACGATGGCTGATCCGGAGAAGTCCGGGTTGAGGGTCTTGCTGACCTCGAAGGCGGGAGCGCGATTCGTCTCCACCACGATCGAGGTGTCGGCCCTCGTCGCGCTGCTGTTGGCGGCGGTGGGCGGCTCCCGGCTCTGGGCACTGCCGCCGGCCCTGCTCGCGGCCGTCCTGCTGGCCTGGACGTGGCGTGGTGCGTTGCGCGGGGGCGCGGTGCCCACCGCGAAGGCGGTCGTGCCGCGGGTACTCCTGCTCGCCTGCGCGTACCTGCTCGGCGTGGTGCACGGCGGCGTCGATCCCGCGCTCGCCGTCGGCGTTGCCCTGGCCGGTCTGGCGGTGCTCGGCGAGGCGCCGCTGGGGCTCATGTCCCGTGCCGCCTACCCGGTCACCGCCAACCTGCCGGGGATCGGGGCACGACCCTACCGACGCCCGAACACCAGCCGCGTCGTGCTGGTCAACGGTGCCGCGGTGCTGGTGGCACTCGGCTGCGCGTTCACCGGCGCCCTCGGGGTGATCTCCGCGGCGGTGTCGGCGGCCGCGCTCGGCCTGGCGCTGTTCACCTCGTGGCAGGCGCTGACCAGGGTACGGGCCAGGCGGACCAGCGAGCAGAACCTCTTCACCGCGCTGTCCGCCTACGAGCCGGCGTTCGTCGTGCACTGGAACGCACCCGCCGGCACCGCGTACCAGATCGCGATGTGGCTGCCGTACCTGGAGCGCCTCGGTCGGAGGTTCTTCGTGCTGGTCCGCAGCGAGGCCAACTTCAACGAGGTCGCGGCGCTCACCAAGGCCCCGGTGGTGCTCCGGACCGCCCTGGAGGACCTGGACGCCGTCGTCACCCCGTCCCTGCGGGTCGCCTTCTATGTGAACACCGCGACGAGGAACAACCACCTCATCCGGTACACGAAGCTGACGCACATCCAGCTCAACCACGGCGACAGCGACAAGGTGCCGAGTCACAACCCGGTCTTCCGGATGTACGACAAGAACTTCGTCGCCGGCCAGGCCGCCATCGACCGGTTCGCGGCCAACGGGGTGAGCATGCCGATGGAGATGTTCACCGTCGTCGGGCGGCCCCAGGTGGAGAACGTGGCGGTGGCGGCCAAGCCGATCGCCTCGATCGCCAACCCCCGGGTGCTGTACGCACCGACCTGGGCGGGTTTCTACGCCGACTCGAACTACTCCTCGCTGCACGTCGGCTACGACATGGTCAAGGCCCTGGTCGCGCGCGGTTGCAGCATCGTCTTCCGGCCCCACCCGTACAGCCGCCGGTCCCCGGCGCTGGCCCGTGAGTGTGACCGGATCCAGGCGCTGCTGGACGAGGACCGCCGGGTCAACGGGCGGCAGCACGTCTTCGGCAACCAGGCCGAGGTGAAGATGTCGGTGGTCGACTGCTTCAACGCCTCGGACGCGATGGTGTCGGACGTGTCGAGTGTGGTGGCCGACTATCTGTACTCGGAGAAGCCCTTCGCGATGGTGGCCGTCTCGACGTCGGCGGTGACGTTCACCGACGAGTTCCCGTTGGGACGGGCCGGCTACATCATCGACGCGCACAGTGGCCGGGTGCAGGGACTCGACGTGATCCTCGACGACTTCCTCGGTGCCGACCCCCTGGCTCCCATCCGGCACGACCTCAAGAAGTACTACCTCGGCGACATCCCGCCGGAGCGGTACGCCCAGCACTTCCTGGACGAGGCGTCGCGCCACCTCTGAGGCTCCACCTACCGGCTCGACGCCGCCCGGAACCGCTTGCCGGCCGGTCAGTGCCGGGCCGTCGGCTCCCGCGCGGGCCCGGAGGGCTGGGTGACGGGTTGGTTCCAGCGGAGGATCACCCGCCGGCCGTGTTCGTGGCCGAGCAGGCTGAGGGTGGCGGTGTCCAGCCGGAGCAGCCCGCCGGCGGAGGGCGGCAGGCCGATCCACCGGGCGCCCAGCACGCGCAGCGCGTGCGCGTGACCGACCAATGCGACCGGGCCGCGGTCGAGCAGGGGATGCAGTTTGGCGAGCAGTCGGTCCAGGCGCTCACCGACCTCGCTGGGCGACTCGCCGCCCGGGCAGCCGTCGGTCCAGACGCTCCAGCCGGAGTGTTCGTCCTGGATCTCGGCGGTGGTACGGCCCTCGTAGTCGCCGTAGTGCCATTCGGCGAGATCGTCGTCGCAGCGGGTCACGGTCAGCCCGGCCAGCTGCGCGGTGCGCAGTGCCCGCGTGCGTGGGCTGGTCAGCACCGCGACGAACCGACGCCCGGCGAGGGCCGGCTGGAGCGCCCGGGCCTGTCGCTCACCGTCGGGGGTGAGCGACAGGTCGGTGTACGAGGTGTGGCGGCGGCTGGCGCTCCACGTGGTCTCGCCGTGCCGGATGAGCAGGATCTCGTTCACGTCGCCGTACCGCTCCGCTCCGCGGCACGGTGCGTGCCCACCGTGCCGACCCTGACGTGCTCGCGCATGCCCCCAGTCAACCAGGCCGCTGCGCCCGCTGCCGGGCGGCGACGGGATCGGCCGCGGCCGGGCGTTGTCGTCGCCGCTGTCCCGATGGCCGGGGGTGGACTTTCGGGGCCGACCCTCCCGCTCGATCTGGCCGGACCGACGGGACAACCCGGCGGCCATACCTAGTGTCCTAGGACGCCTTAGCGGGTGTGTCTCGCACACCAGGGCAGGACGCTCCGCCGAGCACCACAAACGTCGTCCGACGAGCCGTTTCAGGTCTCAGGACGGGGGGACACCAAGGAGAGCGGAGCGGTCCGCTCCGCCAACCGCCGAGGTAGGCAGGGAGGCGACATGAGCTTCACCGACAAGGCGAAGAACAAGGTCGAGGAACTGAGCGGCGCCGCCAGGGAGCGGATCGGCGACATGACCGACAACGAGCGCATGCGGGCCGAGGGCGCCAGCCAGCAGAGCGATGCCCGGACCCGGCAGGCCGGTGAGAACGTCAAGGAGGCCGGTCGTAACACGAAGGACGCCTTCACGAAGTGATCGGCCGGTACGCGAGCGGGCCGCCGGAATGATCCGGCGGCCCGTTTCGCGGTGTGGCACAGGTCGGCGAAGAGGCGCCGCCCGGTCGGGTTCAGTCGTCGCGGTGGACGCGCCACCACTGCTGACCGGCCTCGGGGAGGGTGTCGATCGGGTCGTAGTAGGCGTAGCGCTTGCTGAGCGCCTCCAGGTCGGCGGACTCGATGGAGGTGCGGTAGTTCTTCGTCCAGTAGGAGATGCCGCGCTCGCGGTCGTACTCGGTGACCATGTGTACCCAGCGCTTACCGACGAAGGGCACGTCGCAGACGATCCGTGGGGTGGCGTAGCCGGGCAGGTAGCCCATGATGTCGTGCTGGAGCTGCTGGGCGTGCCAGACCGGAACCCGCCAGTGCTCGGCGTTGGGGATCATGTCGCACATGTAGAAGTAGTACGGCAGGATGCCCGCCTCGCCCTGCAGAGCGAAGCAGAGGTCGAGCAGGTCGGTGCTTGTCGCGTTGACGCCGCGCATCAGGACGCCCTGGTTGCGTACGTCGCGCACGCCGATGTCGAGGGCGGTCTGGGCGGCCCTGGCGACCAGCGGGGTGAGCGACTGGGCGTGGTTGACGTGGGTGTGGATGGCGAGGTTGACCCCGCGGCGGGCGGCGGTGCGGGCGACTCGTTCCAGGCCCTCGACGACGTCGGGTTGCAGCCAGTGCTGGGGCAGACCCATCAGGGCCTTGGTGGCGAGCCGGATGTCCCGGATGGTTTCGATCTCCAGCAGCCGCATCAGGTAGGACTCGAGGTTGCGCCAGGGCACGTTGGCCACGTCGCCGCCGGAGACGACGACGTCCCGCACACCGGGGTGGGCCTTGAGGTAGCTGATGTGGGCGTCGTAGCGGTCGACGGGCTTGAGGCTGAGCTTGAGCTTGTCCACCGTGGGGGTGGAGTTGCCGACCAGGTCCATGCGGGTGCAGTGCCCGCAGTACTGCGGGCAGGTGGAGAGCAGTTCGGCGAGGACCTTCGTGGGGTAGCGGTGGGTGAGGCCTTCGGCGACCCACATGTCGTGTTCGTGCAGTGAGTCGCGGGTGGCGTAGGGGTGGGACGGCCAGTCGGTGCGGCGGTCGGAGGCGACCGGGATCATGTAGCGCCGGATGGGGTCGGCGAGCAGCGTCTCGGTGGTGGGTGGGCCGTACGGCGCCATTGTGTTGATCATCTGTGGGGTCACCAGCATGGACATGGTGGCCAGGGCGCGCTGGTCGGCTTCGAGGTCGGCGTAGAAGGTGTCGTCGACCGTGTCACCGAGCACGGTGCGCAGTTGCTTGATGTTCTTGACGCAGTTGACCCGTTGCCACTGGGCGCTCTCCCACTGGTCGCGGGTGACCTCGCGCCAGCCGGGGAAGCGGGTCCAGTCGGGTTCGACGAGGGGGCTGCGGCGGTATTCGTAGGGCTGGCCGGTGCGGGTGGTGGGGGCCGGCGGGGGTGCCGGGATGGTCTGCACCGGCGGTCGGGTCTGGGTCACGGCCCCTCCTCTGGTCTGCCTGGATGATCAGCGACCCGAAGGCTACTGGAAAAATTTCGGTAGAGAAATTATTCTGCCGTAAGTTTTCCCGCCATGCGAGTCCAAGGCGAGGCTTCAGGCGGCCGGACAGGGGAGGTGGGTGTGACGTCACCGGTGGGACTGCACCGTGTCGTGGAGCCTGCGGGCGTGTTGCCACAGGCCGCCTGGCGGCTCGACACGCGTCCGGAGATCGCGCCGAACGAGGTGCGGATCCGGGTGGAGCGCTTGAACCTGGACGCGGCGAGTTTCCGGCAGTTGTCCGTCAAGCACGACGGGGACGGCGCCGCGATCCGGGCCGAGGTGCTCGACATCATCGCGACCCGGGGAAAGATGCAGAACCCGGTGACCGGGTCGGGCGGCATGCTGATCGGCACGGTCGAGGAGGCGGGTCGGCGTTCACCGTTGGGGCTCAAGGCGGGCGAGCGGGTGGCCACGCTCGTGTCGTTGACGTTGACCCCGCTGGTGGTCACCGACGGGTTGGCCGGCTGGGACGGGCGCAGTGAGCAGGTGCCGTGTGCGGGGTGGGCGATCCTGTTCGCCCGATCGGTCGCGGCGGTGCTGCCGGAGGACCTGGACCCGCAGCTGTCCCTGGCGGTGCTGGACGTGTGCGGTGCGCCGGCGTTGACGTCGCGGGTGGTGTCCCGACACGTGGCGGAGCGGGCGGCCGAGGGGGACGCCCGGCCGGTGACGGTGGCGGTGGTCGGCGGCGCGGGCAAGAGCGGTTCGTTGTCGCTGGCGGCGGCGCGGCGGGCGGGTGCGGGCCGTACGGTCGGGGTGGTGCCGGTGGCCGCGGAGCGTGACGCGCTGGTGGCGGCGGGCCTGGCCGATGCGGTGGTGGTGGCCGATGCCCGTGATCCGGTGGCGTTGTCGACGGCGGTGACCTCTGCGTTGGGGGTGCCGGCGGACGTGACGGTGCTGTGCGTGGACGTGCCGGGTTGTGAGCACGGCGCGGTGTTGGCGACGGCGGACGGCGGCACGGTGATCTTTTTCTCGATGGCGACGAGTTTCGCGGCGGCGGCGTTGGGTGCGGAGGGTCTGGCGGCGGACGTGACGATGCTCGTCGGCAACGGGTACGTGCCGGGGCACGCGGAGTTGGCGTTGGGGTTGTTGCGGGGCGAGCCGGGGGTGCGTGGGCTGTTCGAGGCGCGGCTGGCGGCAGACTGAGGCCATGACGAACATCCCCTCGACGTTGTACCGCGCCGGTGTGCTGCACTGCCCGGCGGATCCGTCCGCTACGGCGTTGCTGGTTCGTGACGGGCGGATCGTGTGGCTGGGTTCGGATGCCGACGCGCCGCCGGCCGATCGGGTGGTGGAGCTGGACGGTGCGTTGGTGACGCCGGCTTTCGTGGACGCGCACGTGCATGTCAGC
This sequence comes from Micromonospora palythoicola, assembly GCF_036689795.1. Taxonomy (NCBI): domain Bacteria; kingdom Bacillati; phylum Actinomycetota; class Actinomycetes; order Micromonosporales; family Micromonosporaceae; genus Micromonospora; species Micromonospora palythoicola. The sequence goes on from NZ_JBAGKI010000045.1 coordinate 24,418, forward strand.
GACACCGGGTTGGTGTTGTCCGGGCTGGATCTGTCCGGGGTGCGTTCGGCCGGTGAGCTGTTGGAGGCGGTGTCGGCGTACGCGGCGGGGCTGCCGGTGGACGCGGTGGTGCTGGGGCACGGGTGGGACGAGTCGACGTGGCCGGTGGCGCAGCCGCCGTCGGCGGCGCAGCTGGGTCGGGCGGCGGACGGTCGGCGGGTGTACCTGTCGCAGGCGTCGATCCATTCGGCGTTGGTGTCGGAGGCGTTGCTGGCGGCGTGTCCGGAGGCGGTGACCGCGCCGGGCTACGACGAGTCGGGTTGGCTGCGTCGGGACGCGCATCATGTGGTGCGGGCGGTGGCGCGGGCGTCGGTGACGCGGGCGCAGCGGGTGGCGGCGCAGCGGGTGGCGTTGGGGCACGCGGCGTCGGTGGGGATCGCGGCGGTGCACGAGTGCGGTGGGCCGGAGATCTCCGACGAGGAGGACTTCACCGGCCTGTTGGCGATCTCCGGTGCGGGGGTGCCGGAGGTGTACGGGTACTGGGGTGAGTTGGGTGGTGCGGCGCGGGCGCGGGAGCTGGGGGCGGTCGGTGCCGGTGGTGATCTGTTCGCCGATGGCGCGTTGGGGTCTCGGACGGCGCATCTGTCGCAGCCGTACGCCGATGGTGACGGGTGTGGTCACGGTTATCTGAGCGCGGACCAGGTTCGTGATCATTTGTTGGACTGTGCGGCGCACGGGATGCAGGGCGGGTTCCATGCGATCGGTGACGCGGCCGTGTCGACGGTGCTTGAGGGTTTCGCGGGCGCGGCGCGGCACCTGGGCACGGACCGGTTGCGGGCGGCGCGGCATCGGGTGGAGCACGCGGAGATCGTGGATCGGCGGTTGATCGCGGGTTTCGTGGAGTACGGGGTGGTGGCGTCGATGCAGCCGGCGTTCGACCGGTTGTGGGGTGGCGCGGGACGGATGTACGAGACGCGGTTGGGGTTGGCGCGGTCGTTGGCGTCGAATCCGATGGGTGCGATGCACGGTGTCGGGGTGGCGTTGGCGTTCGGGTCGGATTCGCCGGTGACGCCGTTGGATCCGTGGGGTTCGGTGCGGGCGGCGGTGGCGCATCACAATCCGGTTCAGCGGATGAGTGTGCGGGCGGCGTTCGCGGCGCACACCCGGGGTGGTTGGCGGGCGGTGCATCTGGACAGCGAGGGGGTGCTGGCGTTGGGTGCGCCGGCGACGTTCGCGGTGTGGTCCACGCCGGCGGGGGTGGAGCGGGGGTTGCCGGTGTTGCAGGCCGCGGATCCGGAGGCGCGTGGTGCGGATGATCCGACGCCGTTGCCGGTGTGCCGGCGCACGGTGCTGCGCGGTGAGGTGATCTATGAGGAAGGGTCCGCGTGACGGGAAAGCTTGATCTGGATCCGGTGCTGGTGGCGCGGGCGCGGGAGTTGGCGCGGCGGGCCGGCCGACCGGTGGTGGAGTTGGCGCGTGGCCACACCACGGTGTCGGTGGAGCGGGCGGTGTTGCGGCTGGCCGGGGTGGCCGGTGCGGATCCGGACGGCATTCCGTGGGTGAACCGGCTGGTGGACGCGGTGGTGGCGGATGTCGGTCTGGGGCACGGGGTGGCGTTGCCGGTGTTCGACGCTCTGGCGCGTGAGCAGGTCGGTGACGTGACGCTGCTGGCGCAGAAGGCTGCCGCCGGTTCGGTGCGGTTCACCGTTCCCGCTGGCCGGGCGGCTACCGCGGCTCGGCGGGCGGCTCGGCGGGCGGTTGGTGCGGGGATTCGGCGCATCGATCGGCGTCGGGTCGAGCGGGACCGTCTGGTGCAGCGGTTCGGTGATCCGCCGCGGCGGCCGTGGATCTATCTGATCGTGGCGACGGGGGACATCTACGAGGACATTCCGCAGGCGCAGGCGGCGGCGCGGGCGGGTGCGGATGTGATCGCGGTGATCCGGTCGACGGGGCAGTCGCTGCTGGACTACGTGCCGGAGGGCGCTACCCGGGAGGGGTTCGCGGGCACGTATGCGACGCAGGAGAACTTCCGGTTGATGCGGGCGGCGTTGGACGTGTCGTCGAAGGAGTTGGGGCGGTATGTGCGGCTGACGAACTACGCGTCGGGGTTGTGCATGCCGGAGATGGCGACCCTGGCGGGCCTGGAGCGGTTGGACATGATGCTCAACGACTCGATGTACGGGATCTTGTTCCGGGACATCAATCCGGTGCGTACGTTCGTCGACCAGCGGTTCTCGCGGCAGGTGCACGCGCGGGCGGGGATCATCATCAACACCGGTGAGGACAACTATCTGACCACCGCGGATGCGGTGGACGAGGCGCACACGGTGACGGTGTCGCAGTTGCTCAACGAGTATTTCGCGCATGAGGCGGGGTTGGCGGACTGGCAGTTGGGGCTGGGGCACGCTTTCGAGATCAACCCTGAGGTGCCGGAGTCGTTCCGTCTGGAGTTGGCGCACGCGTTGCTGGCGCGGGAGTTGTTCCCGGATGCGCCGTTGAAGTGGATGCCGCCGACGAAGCACATGACGGGGGACGTGTTCCGGGGGAATCTGCTGGACGGGTTCTTCAATCTGGTGGGCACGATGACCGGGCAGGGGATCCTGCTGGTGGGGATGATGACGGAGGCGGTGGTGACGCCGTGGTTGTCGGATCGGGACATCGCCCTGCAGAACGTGCGGTACGTGCTCGGCGCGGCGGGCGGGTTGCACGAGGATTTCGTGCCGGCGCCGGGTGGGTTCATTCAGCAGCGGGCGAACCGGGTGCTGGCCGAGGCGGTGGAGTTGTTGGAGCGCATCGGTGAGCAGTCGTTGTTGACGGCGATCGCCGAGGGCACGTTCGGGATCATGAAGCGGCCGGCGGATCGGGGTAAGGGTCTGGGCGGTGTGGCGCGGCACGAGGTGGGTTACTTCAACCCGGCCACGGAGATCCTGGAGCAGCCGGCATGACGGGCGGTAGTGTCGTGCGGCCGTACGGGGACACCACCGGTGACGGCATGGTGCAGGTGTCGTTCACGTTGCCGGTGCCGCATGACAAGCGGGCCGAGGGTGCGGCGGTGCAGTTGGCGAACAGGATGGGTATCGATCCGGCGTTGCTGGTGCACGCGAAGCCGATCGGTGACGGGTTCACGTTCTTCGTGGTGTACGGGCGGGTGAACCATCTGGTGGACCTGTCGGCGGTGCGGGTGGTGGAGCGGGACTTTCCGTTGCTGAGCGCCAAGGAGGTCAACGCGGTTGTCAAGCGGCGGTTGCGGCGCAAGTTGTCGGTGGTGGGTGCCTGTATCGGTACGGACGCGCACACGGTGGGCATCGACGCGATCTTGAATGTGAAGGGGATCGCGGGGGAGAAGGGCCTGGAGTACTACCGGGAGTTGTCGGTGACGAACCTGGGTGCGCAGGTGAGTGTGCCGGAGTTGGTGGAGGCAGCGCGGGTGGCGCGGGCGGACGCGGTACTGGTGTCGCAGGTGGTGACGCAGCGGGATGCCCATCTGCACAACACGCGGGAGATGTCGGCGGCGTTCCGGGAGGCGTTGCCGGCGGCCCGGCGACCGTTGTTGATCGTGGGTGGGCCGCGGTTCGACGAGTCGCAGGCCGCGGAGCTGGGGGTGGATCGGATCTTCGGTCGGGGTACGACCCCGGGTGAGGTGGCGTCCTATCTGGTCCACGCGTTGATCACGGGTAGGAGGGCGAGGGTGGCATGACTGACCGTCGGTTGGGTGTGACGGTGACGCATCGGCGGTATGTGCCGTACGCGCACGCGCACTATGCGGGCGATCTCGTCGACGGGGCGTACGCGTTGGGGCTGTTCGGGGATGTGGCCACCGAGGTGTGTATCCGTACCGACGGTGACGAGGGGTTGTTCGCGTCGTACTCGGATGTGCAGTTCCGGGCGCCGGTGCGGGCCGGTGACGTGGTGGAGGTGGTGGCGACGGTGACCCGGGTGGGTACCCGTAGTCGCACCATCGACTTCGAGGCCCGGGTGGTGTGCCGGGGTCGGCCGGATCGGGGCGGGTCGGCGGCGGAGGTGTTGGCTGAGCCGTTGGTGGCGGTGACGGCGACCGGCACGGTGGTCGTGCCCGCTGCGGTGTGAACGTCGCGGTCTGCGCCGACGTCGGTTCGACGTACACGAAGGTGGCGGTGGTCGACCTCGACGGTGGTGGGCTGGTGTCGGCGGCGGCGGCGCCGACCACGGTGGGGTCGGATGTGCTGCACGGCCTGGACGCGGCGGTGGGTGCGGCGACGGTCGGGCTCACCTCGGGTGAGGTGCCGTGGTTGGTGTGCTCGTCGGCGGGTGGTGGGTTGCGGCTGGCGGTCATCGGTTACGAGCCGCTGGTGACCGCGCAGGCGGGTCGGCGGGTCGGCCTGTCGGCGGGTGCGGACGTGGTGCACGTGGCGGCGGGGCGGTTGGGCCGGGCGGAGCTGGCGGCGTTGCGGGCGGCCCGTCCGGACGTGGTGCTGCTGGTCGGTGGCACCGACGGCGGGGACGCGGAGACGCTCACGCACAATGCGACGCGGCTGGCGCGGGCCCGGTGGCGGGTGCCGGTGGTGCTCGCCGGCAACGGTGACGTCCGCGACGACCTGCACGGGTTGTTGGTTGGGGCGGGGGTGCCGGTGACGGTGGCCGACAATGTGCTGCCCCGCATCGGGGTGTTGGCGCCGGTGTCGGCGCGTTCGGCGATCCGGCAGGTGTTCCTGCGGCACGTGATCGGTGGTAAGGGGTTGTCGCGGGGTGGCCGGTTCACCCGGTTGGTGCGGGCGGCGACGCCGGACGCGGTGTTGTCGGGGGTGGAGGTGCTCGCCGACGTGGCCGGCGGTGACCTGGTGGTCGTCGACGTGGGTGGCGCGACCACGGATGTGTACTCGGTGCTCACTCCGGACGAGCGGGCCGCCGGGCCGGGTCGGGAGGTGGCTGGTGAGCTGTGGCGGGCCCGGACGGTCGAGGGGGATCTGGGTGTGCGGTGGAGCGCGCCGGGGGTGGTGCGGGCGGCCGTCGAGGAACGGCTGGTCGCGGTGACCGAGGCCGACGGGTTGGCGGCGAAGGCCGCGGTGCGGGCAGCCGATCCCGGGTTCCTGCCGGCGGATGCCGCCGGTCGGGTGGTCGACGCGCGGATCGCGGCGTTGGCGGCGACGGTGGCGTTGCGTCGCCATGCCCGTGGGGTGGGCACCGGTGAGCGGGCCGGTCGGGATCTGCGGGACGTGCGGCTGCTTGTCGGCTCGGGTGGGGTGCTGCGGCACGCCTCGGACAACGACGCGGCCGGGGTGTTGGACGCGGTGTTGACCGACCATGCCGGTGGGTGGGCGTTGCCGAGGGCGGCCCGGTCGGTGGTGGACACCGACTATGTGCTGGCCGCGGCCGGGATGCTGGCCGAGGAGCATCAGGTGGCGGCCCGGGGGTTGCTGCGCTCGCTGCTCGGTTGACCGGGGTGGATGGTTGCGGTGGCCGGGGTGTCGGCGAGGTGGTGGCCGCCCCGACACGCCGGATCGGGGCGACGACTCGTCGGGGGTGGGTTGACAAGGTCGGGGGTGGGCCACGTACCGTCTTTGAGTCCTACCACGGGAAGCGGCTGTTGTTCGCTTCGTCCCTTCGTCCGCTGGCCGAGCGACACGGTGCATGTTCAGTCGCGGCGGCCAGGTCCAGCGGGCGGGGGTCGGCGGGGCGGCGCGAACCGGCCGCGGTTACCGGTGTACGGGCAGGATGGGGTGCACGGCCAGTAGACAACGGCCAGGCGGGGACAGCCAGTCACCGTCGGGTCGGTCCGAAGGTCGGCGTGCCGCATTCCGCCGCACCGGCCGGGAGGGGCCTGGGAGCATCGGGGCGCGGCGTATGCCGCGCCCCGACTTCGTCGTGGCCGCTGGTGCCGCCGCTGGCGGGGCGGGCACGTACGTGCAGGTGTTCGCCCTGCGGGCCGAACAGGTTGAGCACTTCGGTGGGTTCGGGGCCGGGGTTGGCGACGCAGTGTGGCACCCGGGTGTCGAACTCGGCGACCTCGCCGGGGTTGAGGAGCAGGTCGTGGTCGCCGAGGCGCAGGCGTAGCTGGCCGGAGAGCACGTACAGCCACTCGTAGCCCTCGTGGGACTGTGGTCGCGCGTCGGCGGGGGTGTGTGGCGGCAGGATCTGTTTGAACGCCTGCAGGCCGCCGGTGCGGCGGGTCAGCGGCAGGAACGTCATGCCGTTGCGGACGATGGGGCGGGGGCGGACCCGGGGGTCGCCGACGGCGGGGGTGCCGACCAGTTCGTCCAGGGGCACCTGGTGGGCGCGGGCCAGTGGCAGCAGCAGTTCCAGGGTGGGGCGGCGCTGCCCGGATTCGAGCCGGGACAGGGTGCTCACCGAGATGCCGGTGGTGTCGGCGAGGTCGTTCAGGGTGGTGCCGCGTTGTTTGCGGAGGGCTCGCAGTCGGGGTCCGACCGCTGCCAGCACCGCCGCCTCCTCATTTGCCACATCAGCAACATTACTTGTCGATTGTCGCGGCTGGTCGGGGCTGTGACGCAGGCCGGCCGCCGGTGACGGCCGCCTGCCGCCGACCGGCCATCCGGGCAGGCGGGCGGGCGGGTGGTGCCGGCGGGCGGGTAGCCTTCGGCGCGTGATCGCGTCCGACCCGCCCGTGACGACCGTGGACCGCGCCGCCGGGCCCGAACCGCCGCCGCCCGGTGAGGTGCCGGCGGGCCTGGTGCGCCTGCCGGTGGCCGTCGCCATGGCGGTGGTCGCCGGCCTCGCGTTGCTGCTGGCCTTTCCGCCGTACGGGTGGTGGCCGCTGGCGCCGGTCGGGGTGGCGCTGCTGGCCGCCGCGACCCACCGGCGGCGGCTGCGGGCCGGCGCCGGTCTGGGTTTCCTGACCGGTCTGACCCTGTTCGCACCGCTGCTGGCCTGGACGAACCTGCACACCGGCTACCTGCCGTGGGTGCTGCTGTCACTGCTGCAGGCCGGCTACCTGGCGGTGCTGGGGCTGGCCTCGGCGTGGGTGTCGCCGCTGGTCGACCGGTTCCCGGCGATGTGGCCGGCGGTGACCGGCGTGTTGTGGGTGGGGCAGGAGGCGCTGCGCGACCGGACACCGTTCGGCGGGTTCCCGTGGGGCCGGTTGGCGTTCGGTCAGGACGATTCGCCGTTGCTGCGGCTGGCCGCGCTCGGCGGTGCGCCACTTGTGACGTTCGCGGTGGCGCTGGCCGGTGGGGCGCTGGTCGCCGGGGCGTGGTGGACGGTCCGGGCGCGCCGCGGCGGCGGTGCCCGGCGGTGGGCGCCGGCGGCCGGGTGCGCCGCGGCGGTGCTGCTGCTGCTCGCCGGTGGGCTGCTGGTGCCGGTGTCCACCACCCGTGACGCGGCGGGTGTGACGGTGGCGATCGTGCAGGGCAACGTGCCGCGACTCGGGTTGGACTTCAACGCCCAGCGGCAGGCCGTGCTCGACAACCACGTCGAGGCCACCATCGCGCTGGCCGGTGAGGTCGCCGCCGGCACCCGGCCCCGACCGGACCTGGTGGTGTGGCCGGAGAACTCCAGCGACATCGACCCGCTGCGCAACCCCTCGGCCGGGGCGCGGATCTCCGCCGCCGCGGACGCCGTCGGGGTGCCGATCCTGGTCGGGGCCGTGCTGCGCGGGCCGGAGCGGGGACAGGTGCGCAACGCCGGGGTGCTGTGGCGTCCGGGCAGCGGCGCCGACCTGGAGCAGCTGTACGTCAAGCGTCATCCGGTGCCGTTCGCCGAGTACGTGCCGCTGCGCCGGATCGCCCGGATGGTCAGCGACCAGGTGGACCGGGTGCGGGCCGACTTCGTGGCCGGCGCCGAGCCGGGAGTGATCGACAGCGGCCCGGCGGTGCTCGGGGACGTGATCTGCTTCGAGGTCGCCTACGACGGGCTGGTCCGCGACACCGTCGTCGGTGGGGCGCAGCTGCTGGTGGTGCAGACGAACAACGCCACCTTCGACGAGGCCGAGGCGCGTCAGCAGTTGGCCATGGTGCGGCTGCGGGCGGTCGAGCACGGGCGTGCGGCGTTGATGGCCTCCACGGTCGGGGTGTCCGGGTTCGTCACCCCGGACGGGCGGGTAAGCGACGCCACCGGGTTCAACACCCGCGCGGTCGTGGTGCGGCAGCTGCGGCTGACCGAGGGACGCACGCTGGCCACCCGGGTCGGGGTGCTGCCGGAGGTGGTGCTGGCGGGGCTGGCCGTGGCCGCGGTGGTCGGCGCGGCGGTGCTGCGGCGCCGGCGGGACGGCCGGCCCGAACCGGGGGCCGCCCACCCGGGGTGAGGGGGCAACGGTGGTACGCGGAACCGACATCCGTCCGGTGACGACCGGGGTGCCCGGTGTGGGTCGGGTGCTGGTGGTGATTCCCACCTACAACGAAGCCGACAACGTCACGGCGATCGTGCGGCGGGTCCGGCGGGCCGCGCCGCAGGTGGAGATTCTCGTCGCCGACGACAACAGCCCCGACGGCACGGGTGCGATCGTCGAGGGCATCGCCCGCGCCGACCAGCGGGTGCACGTGCTGCACCGGGAGGGGAAGCAGGGACTCGGTGCGGCGTACCTGGCGGGGTTCGCGTGGGCGCGGCGGCGTGGCTTCGACGCGGTGGTCGAGATGGACGCCGACGGCTCGCACGCCCCGGAGGACCTGCCGGCGTTGCTGGCCGCGGCCCGGGACGCCGACGTGGTGATCGGATCGCGGTGGACCCGGGGTGCCCGGGTGGTGAACTGGCCGCTGCGGCGGCTGCTGCTGTCGCGGTGCGGCAACCTGTACGCGCGGCTGGCGTTGGGGATGCCGGTCGCCGACGCCACCGGCGGCTACCGGGTCTACCGGGCCGGGGTGCTGGACGCCCTGGACCTGGACTCGGTGTGTTCGCAGGGGTACTCGTTCCAGGTGGAGTTGTCGCGGCTGGCGCACCGGGCGGGAGCGCGGATCGTGGAGGTGCCGATCACCTTCGCCGAGCGGGAGCGTGGCGCCAGCAAGATGAGTCCGCTGATCGTCGTGGAGGCGTTGTGGCGCATCACCGGCTGGGCGGTGCGCGACCGTCGTACGGCGGTGCGGCGTGGAATGCGGGCGGCCACGGCCGGGCAGGCGCGGTGGCCCTGAGAGCGACCCGGCCGGGTCGGCGGCGACGCTGCCGGCGCGGCTCCGCGAACCTGCGCTGAGCGGCGGCGTGTCATGCTGGACGGACGGGACGGCTGCGCCCGCCGGGGCGGGGCCGAGATGACGAGGCGCCGTGAGGCGGTTGGGGTGAGATGCGCCGAGCACTGAGGTTCGTACCGTTGGCTCTGCTGGTGTCCGCGGCCGTGGAGATCGCCGTGTTCGTGGTGGTGGGTCGGGCGCTCGGGTTCGGTGCGGCGACGCTGCTGGTGTTCGCGGCCTCGATGCTGGGCCTGGTGTTGCTGCGCCGGGAGGGCGTACGGGCGTGGCGGGGCTTCCGGGAGGCCGCGCAGTCGGGTCGGCCGCCCGGTCGGCAGGTGACCGACGGGCTGGTGGGGCTGCTCGGTGCGCTGCTGCTGGCGACCCCGGGTCTGGTCAGCGGCCTGGTCGGGGTGCTGCTGCTGGTGCCGCCGGTGCGCCGGTTGGCCCGGGGTGGGGTGCAGCGGGCCGCGGAGCGCCGGGTGTCGTCGATGACCGCCGGTGACCTGTTCGGCCCCCGGCGGGTGCGGGTGTACCGGGGCGGGCCGCAGCAGCCGGGGCAGGCTCCGCCGCCGCAGGCACCGACGACGTCGCCGCTGACGTCTGCCACCGGGACGCGTCCGGCGGAGGGCGAGGCCATCGAGGGTGAGATCGTCGAACCACGCTGACGCACAACGAAACGGTGCCCCCGGGAATCCCGGGGGCACCGTCGACGTATCGGGTCAGGCGCGACCGCGACGGGTACGGACCTCCTGCAGCCGTTCGGCCAGGATGTCCTCCAGCTCGGCGATCGAACGTCGCTCCAGCAGCATGTCCCAGTGGGTACGCGGCGGCTTGGCCTTCTTCTGCTCCGGCTCGCTGCCGTCGACCAGCCGGGCCACGCTGCCGTCGAACTTGCACTCCCAGGTGGTCGGCACCTCGGCGTCGACGGCGAACGGCACCTCGAACTGGTGACCCTTGGCGCACAGGTACTCGCGGGTCTGCCGCGGCGCGAGCTCCGTGTTGCGGTCGGATTCGTAGCTGACCGCGCCCAGCCGGCTTCCGCGCAGCATACGCTCGCCCATGATCGACTTCCCCTCTTCGGTGGTGCAGGTCCTAACGGTGTAACGGTCCGTCTCCGCCGGGTCATTCCCGATCCCGGGCCTCGACAACCCGTACAGCCGGGTGCGCAGTCCAGGGTAGCCGGCCATCACGTACGCCCGGCGGGGGTCGTCCCGGCCGGGTCGTCTCGGCGGACTGTCACCGCCAGCGGGAATGGTAACCGGCCCAGGTCTCGGTGCGGCGACGCGGCGGGTCGACGCGCCGGGCAGGGCTGCGCCGGTGTCGTGGTGCACCCGGTGCGGTCAGCCGGTCCGCGGCGTCGGCGGCAGCGGCAACGGCAGGCCCGGCAGGCCGTCGATGCTGGTGGCGATGTCGTCCTTGCCGGCGAAGTAGGCGTCCAGCGACGTGTCGTCCTCTCGGGCGAAACGGCGGGCGTGCAGGTCCCGGTCATTGTCGTAGGTCATGAACGGCACCGCGTAGCCGCAGGTGTCGCGGATCAGCCGGGCGCGCACCACGATGACCGCCCGCAGGCCGTGTTGAGTGGTGTCGATGTCCGGGAAGTGCGTCAGCAGGTCGGGGAAGCGGGGGTCGTCGCGGAAGACCGGTTCACCCTGGCCGTGTATCCGCACGATGTTCGGCGGGCCGGCGAAGGCGCACCACATCAGGGTGATCCTGCCGTTCTCGCGCAGGTGGGCGATGGTCTCGGCGTTGCTGCCGGCGAAGTCCAGATAGGCCACCGTCTGCTCGTCGAGGACGGCGAGACAGCCGCGCAGGCCCTTCGGGGAGAGGTTGACGGTGCCGTCGCCGGCCAGCGGCGCGGTCGCGGTGAAGAACATCGGCTGTGCCTCGATGAACTCCCGTAGCCGCCCTTCGATGCGCTCATGCGTCCTACCCATGCCGCCATCCTCCCGCATCCAGGCCCGCCGATCAGGCAGTTATGGCGGTCGATTTGTCCGAACTGAGCGCTTTCTGGGGCACCACAACTGCATGATCGGCGCGGGACGGGGGAGGGCCGGAGGTCAGCGGGTGGGGCGGGTGAGGGCGGTGGCCAGGTCGGCTACCTGGGCGGCGAGTTGGGCCACCCGCTCGCGGGCGTCGTCGCGGTCGGCCTCGGTGGCGCGAAGGCGTACCGTGAGCTCACTCACCCGGCTCTCGGCGGCGCCGAGCGTCGCCCGCAGGCCGGTCAGCTCCGCACCCAACTCCTCGACGCGGGCGGCCAGCGCGGCCCGCTGCTCACCGGCCTGCCGGGCCTGCTCCTGGGCGTGCTCCCGGTCGGCGTCGGCCCGCGTCCGGGCCTGCTCCGCCCGCTCGGCCTCCGTTCGGGCCGAGGCCGCCTCCGTCCGCGCCCGCTCCGCCTCCGCCCGAGCCTGCGCAGCCTCGACCCGAACCTGCTCGGTCTCCGTCCGGGCCTGCTCGGCCTGCGCGTGGGCTCGCTCGGCCGCGGCCCGCGCCTGGTCCGTCTCGGCCCGCAGCCGGTCGACCTCGGCGAGGGCCGCCGCGGCGCTGTCGACGGCCCGCTGCGCGTCGGTACGGGCGGCGTCGCGTTCCGCGGTCAGGTCGCCGCTGCGGCGGCGTTCGGCGGCCAGGTCGGCCCGTACCGAGGTCACCTGGGCGCGGGCGGCGTCCCGGTCCGCCTCGGCCTGGGCCCGCAACGCCTGCGCGGCGGCGGCCTCCCGCCGCGCCTCGTCCCGGGCGGTCTGCGCATCCTGCGCCCGGTTCACCGCCGATTCGGCCTGCTCGGCCGCGCGGGCGGCCTCGTCGCGGGCGCTGTCGCGCTCGACGGTCGCCGCCTGGGCCTGCCGACGCTGCCGCTCGGCCTGGGCGGCGGCGTCCTCGGCGGCCCGCAGCGCCTCGTCGCGTTCGGTCTGCGCCGCCGCGATCTCCCCGGCGGTCTCCGCACGCAGCTGTGACAACTGCCGCTGCACCCCGGCGGGAGACAACTCGGCGTGCAGCGCCTCGGTCAGGGTGGCCACGATCTGGTCGAGCCGGTCAACCGCCTCCCAGGTCCGGGCCACCTGCCCGGGCAGGCCCGGGGCGTTGCGGTGCCGCATCCGGTTGTTGCGGGAGGCCCGCTGGCAGGCACCGTCGTTGTCCCGGCAGTACCGGAACGGGCGGCCGGCACCGGCCCGCTGCGGCACGTCGCGCCCACAGTGGGCGCAGGCGCGGGTCTCGGCGGCTGAAGTCGACTCAACGTCCATCGAGCGGGCAGTCTAGTGCCCGGCCAGCGCCGCCAACCGGGTCGCGGTGATGCCGGCTACCCGGTGAACGACACCTCGACCGGTACGCCGGCGGCCACCTGCCGGACCGTCTCGCCGTACGGGCTGCGGACCCGCAGCCGTCGGGGGACCGCCGAGACCAGCCGGGCCCGCACCGCACCCGGCCGCCAGGTCAACTCCTCGACGGTGACCCGCCCGGGACAGCGCACCCCACGCAGGCTGCCGCGCGGCAGCCCCGGCAGCGGTGCCGGCAGCAGCCGCAGCCGACCGGGTCGTCCCCGCACCAGTGACTCGATCAGCACCGCCGGCAGCGCGTGCGCGGCATCGGCGTTGTAGGTGACCCGACCCGGGTTGTGGGCGCTCATCAGCGACCGGAAGAACATGTCGTTGCCGACGATCTTGAGTAGGTTCGCCTCGACCAGCGACCCGTCGTGCAGCCGGGCGGCGGCCAGCGCCCGGTGCAGGCTGCCGTGCGCGGAAAGGTTCTCGTCGCCCCGGCGGCGCAGCGCCCGGTGCGCGGCGGTGGCCAGCTCCGGGGTGTCCTCGGGGTTGATCTCATCGAGCGGCCACACCGGATACAGGTGGCTGACGTGGCGGTGGTTGTCGTCGGTCCGGTAACCGGACCAGGCCCACTCGGTCAACGCCCCGTCGGCGTCGACCCGGTACGGCGGCAGCCGCGCCGCCAACCGCGTCCACCGCCGGTCGCCGGTCAGCGCGGCGGCGACGGTGAACGCGTGCCGCGCCGCGGCGATGTCCATCGTGGCGTTCACCGCCACGTGCACCGCCGTACCCGAGGCGTCGAGCGGCCCGGTCTCCGCCGAGTACGACGGCACGAACCCGCACGTCCCGTCGTCGCCGGTGGTGGTCAGCACGTCGGCGAGGAACTCGGCCGCCTCCACCAGCCAACCCGCCACCTCACCCAACGGCTCCCCGGTCACCAGATGCCGTTCGTACAGCGGGAACAGCAGCCAGTGCGCGCCCGGCAACCAGGCCGCGAACGGCCAGTCCGGATGCAGGTGGAACAGGTGACCGTGCTCCCCGTCGGTGCGGCTCGGGGCCAACAGCCCGCGCGCCCCGTAGATGGCGTGGGCGTTGCGCCGCCAGTGTCCGACCTGGGCGCGGACCAGCCGGGCGTGCGCCTGCGTGACCTCCGGCAGGGCGGCCAGGTTGGCCGAGGCCAGTTGCAGGTTCAGGTTGGCGTCGGTGGTGAAGTCGCCGGCCCAGGCGGCGTCCCACGAACCGAGCCACAACCCGGTCAGCCGGGGCGGCAGCACGCCGCTGGCGCTGAGCAGCAGGTAACGCCCGGCGTGGAACAGCCGCTCCAGCAGCGCCGCGTCCAGCGTGTGCGGGGCGGCGGCCTGCCGGGCCAGCAGCTCACCGACGGGCAACTCCCGCTGCGCCGCCGGCACCGCCAGGTCCAGCTCCACCCGCCGGTACGCCGGGGTGTGCCGGGCCGTGTGCCGGGCCAGCAGATCGCCGTAGCGGGCGTCACGGTGGCCGGTCAGTCGACGCTGCAACCCCCCGGTACGCCACCGGCCGTGCGGGCGGTCGAGCACCGTCACCAGCAGGGCGGGCCCGTCGACCCGCACTCCGTCGCCGTCGATCTCGACCGCGCCACGCAGCAACGTCAACCCCTCGAAGCCGTACGCGGTGCCGGCCGTCGGGTAGCGGGCCCGCGCCCGCAGGAAGACCAACCCGTCGTGGCGGTACGCCGACACCGTGTAGCGCAGCCCCGCGGGGCGGCCGGGCAGGTCGCCGGTCACGCCGATCCGACAGGCGCCCATGTCCAGCCGGGTGACGATCAGCCGGTCGGTGCGCGAGACGAACGACCGGCGGCTCCCACCGGCCCACCGCACCACGACCTCGCCGGTGGCGAAGTCGACGTACCGGCGGTAGTCCTCCACCGGCCCGGCGTCGGCGTCGACGGTCAACACGAAGCCGGGATGGAACGACTGCGTCCAGCGCAGCTCGCCGTCACCGGCCAGCAGCCGGCTCGCCTCCGCGCGGCGGTCGGCCAGGATCAACCGCCGGATCCGGGGCAGCAGCGCGGCCAGCCGCGGCGGGCGGGCGTCGTGGGTGCCGTTGGGCAGCACGAACCGGTGATGGTTGACCACGATGCGTTCCGCCCACGGCCGGCCGTGCACCATGATCCCGTACTCGCCGTTGCCGGCGAGCAGGGCGTCCGGCCAGTCGTCCGCCGGTGCGGTGTCCCAGATCCGGTGAACCGGACCGGTCACCGGGCCGCCGCCCGGTCGACGTACGACGCCGTCGCGCCGGTCGCCGCGGCCGTGCTGTCCCGCACGGTCAGCCGGGGTTCCAGCAGCGTCACCTGCGGGGTCGGCTCGTCCCGCAGGTGACGCATGAGCAGCGACACGGCCTGTCGACCGATCTCCTCGGCGGGTACCGGCACCGAGGTCAGGCGCGGGCTGGCGTGCTCGGCGAACTGGTCCGGGCAGACGGCCACCACCGACACGTCGTCGGGCACCCGTCGCCCCAGCGCGGCCAGCGCCGCCTGCACCGGGCCCACCGCCGCCTCGTTCTGCACCACCAGACCGGACAGTTCCGGCTGCCGGGCGAACAGCTCGACCACCCGGGCGTGCACCTGCGCGGCGTTCTCCTCACAGGGCAAGGTGACCGCCTCGACGCCGTGCCGGGCCGCCGCCTCGACCACGCCCGCGCGGGTGCGGTGGGCGAACCCGGTGCCGCGTTCGTAGACGGCGGCCGGCGCGCCGAGCAGCGCGACGCGGCGGTGTCCGAGCCCCGCCAGATGCTCCACGCAGACCTGCCCGGCACGGTGGAAGTCCAGGTCCACACAGGTCAGGCCGTCGGTGTCGGCGGGCAGCCCGATCAGCACGCTGGGCCGGCCCAGCGCGCGCAGCAGCGGCACCCGGGCGTCGTGCAGTTCCACGTCCATCACCAGCACCCCGTCGACCAGGGCGCCGGCGGCGATGCGGTGCAACCCCTGCGGGCCCTCGTCGGAGGTCAGCAGCAGCACGTCGTGGTCGTGACCGCGGGCGGCGGTCACCACCGCCGTGGCGAACTGCATCACCACCGGCACCTGGATGCCCGAGCGCAGCGGCAGCACCAACGCGATGACGTTGGCGCGTCGGCTGGCCAGGGCCCGGGCGCCCGCGTTCGGGTGGTAGTTGAGCAGCCGAACGCTGGCCAGCACCCGGTTGCGGGTCAGCTCCGAGATGGCCCGCTTGCCGCTGAGCACATACGACACGGTGCTCACCGCGACACCGGCGTGCCGGGCCACGTCGGCGATGGTGGGTTGACCGGACGGCACCCGGCCCCGCCCGCTCACCGGACCCCGCTGGCGGCGTGTGGCCGGGCCGGCCGGGCCGGCGGCTCACCGCGTACGGCCACCGCGCCGACCAGCCGCACGTCGGTGGCCGACCGGCCGACCAGCACGGTATGGGTGGCATCCTCCACCACGAAGCCCTCCCGGTCGGTGTCCCACCAGCTCAGCTCGTCGCTGCGCAGCCGCAGCGTGACGGTACGCCGTTCACCCGGCGCGAGCACGACCCGGGCGAAGTCGCGCAGTTGCCGCAGTGGCTGCTTCACCCGGGAGCGCCGTTGCCGGGTGTAGAGCTGCACCACCTCCACCCCGGGTCGGTCGCTGGTGTTGGTGACGTCCACGCTCACCTCGACATCGTCGCCGACGTCGACCGTCGTGGCGCTCAGCCGCAGATCACGGTAGTCGAACTCGGCGTAGGACAACCCGTGCCCGAACGGGTACAGCGGTTCACCCCGGTAGTACAGGTAGGTGAAGTCCGCGCCGATCACGTCGTAGTCGAGCAGGTCGGGCAGCTCGGCGGTGTCGGCGTACCAGGTCTGGGTGAGCCGACCGCCCGGGTCGGCGTCGCCGAGGAGCACGTCGGCGAGGGCGTTGCCGTGCTCCTGCCCGCCGTGCGCCGACCAGAGCACCGCCGGCAGGTGGCGCCCGGCCCAGCCCAGCGCGTACGGGTAACTGCTGGTGACCACCAGCACGGTGCGCGGGTTGGCGGCGTGCACGGCGCGCAGCATCGCCTCCTGCCGGGCCGGCAGGGCCAGGTCGAGGCGGTCCTCGGTCTCGCGTCCGTTGACCATCGGATGGTTGCCCACCGTCACCACCGCCACGTCGGCGGCGGCGGCCAGCTCGGCGGCCCGCGCGGCGCCGTCGGTGACCACGTCGATGCCGAAGCCGGTGCCGGCCCGGTCGTCGCCGTCGACCCGCAACCGGCCGTGCTCGTCGACGGTGACGTAGCGGTCGGTGGCCAGGTGCCGCAGCAGCACGCTGCCGTCGGGCAGCGGATCGAACTGGAAGGTCTCCCGCACCACCCAGCCGCCGGGCCCGGACCGGTCGTTGACCAGCCCGCCGTCGTCGTCGACGCCGACGTGACGGCCGTTGCCGACGGCCCGCAACGCGACCGTGTCCCGACCCCAGTCGAACACGTCGAACGCGGCCGGGTCGGCGCCGACGGTCAACGGACCACCGTCGGCCCCGTCGGTGCATCCCACGTAACGGTCACCCACCCGCAGGGTGATCCGGTCGGTTCCGGGGTCGCTGGTGAGCTCCGGCAGCCGCCGCGCCAACCCCTGGACGGTGCTTGTCGCGTAGGGCAGCGTGCCGCTGTACCAGTCGGTGTGCACGGCGTCGGCGAGCGGACCGAGCACCGCGATCCGCAGGCCGGGCGACAGTGGCAGCAGGCCACGGTTGCGCAGCAGCACGACCGACTGCCGGGCGGCCTCCCGGGCCAGGTCCCGGTGCGCCGGGCAGTCGATCACCTCCGGTCCGGTCCCGGCGTACGGGTCGGTGTGCGGTGGATCGAGATCGCCCAGCCGCAGCCGGACGGTGAGCACCCGACGGACCGCCCGGTCCAGGTCGGACTCGGTGATCAGCCCACGGTTCAGGGCCTCGGTGAGATACCGCCGGGTCGGTGCGCTGTCGGCGTCGTCCTCGGTGAAGCTGTCGATGCCGGCGCGCAGCGCCGCGGCGAACCCCTCGACGTGGTCGGGCAGGTGGCCCTGCACCCCGGCGATGTTGCTCACCGCCCCCGCGTCGCCGACGACCAGGACCTCGCCGGGTGCCCACCGGCGCAGCTCACCGTCGATCAGCGGGCTCAGGTGCGCCGGCACCCCGTCGACCAGGTTGTAGCTGGCCATCGCGGCGACCGCCGCGTCGGCGGCGAGCGGGGCGCGGAACGCCGGCAGCTCGTACTCGTGCAGCACCCGGGGTGGCAGGTCGCTGGAGGTGGTGGCCCGGTCGGTCTCGTTGTTGTAGCCGAGAAAGTGTTTGACCGTCGGGGCGGTACGCAGCCGCTCGGGATGCCCGCCGCGCAGCCCCCACGCGTAGGCGGTGGCGAGTCGACCGGTCAGCCACGGGTCCTCCGACCAGCCTTCCTCGTTGCGTCCCCAGCGCGGGTCGCGCAGCGGGTTGACCACCGGCGCCCACACGTTGAGGCCGACGTGCTGCGGGTCGGCGTGGTGCTTGGCGCGTACCTCGTCGCCGACGGCGTCACCGACGGCGCGTACCAGGTCGGGGTTCCAGGTGCTGGCCAGGCCGACGGCCTGGGGGAAGACGGTCGCCGGGCCGAGCCAGGCGACGCCGTGCAGCGCCTCGGTGCCGGTGCGGAAGCCGGGCAGGCCGAGCCGGGGGACGGGGGCCTGCCACTGGTGCAGCAGTCCGATCTTCTCCGGCACGGTGAGCCGGGTCAGCAGGTCCTCGACCCGGTCCCGGATCGGGGGTGTGGTGCGGTCGGTCATGGTGGATCGCCTTCCAGTGCCCGGCGCGCCGGAGGTCGAAGCGCTTCGACGGCGGATGGCCGAGCGGCCTCGCAGGTCATGGTGGGGTGACGGTCGTCGGCCCGGACGCTGGCGAAGCGCTTCGACAAACCGTGGAGAACAAGCCGCCCCGGGTGCCCGTGCGGAGCGGCTCGCTTCGAGGTTGGCACCCTCGGCGGGTCGGGTCAAGACTCCGACCGGCTGGGCACGCATCGACCGGCAGCTTTGCCGTCGTTCAGCGGGCGGGTAGCCGCCCGGCCTCGATGGTGGCCAGGGCGGCGGTGGCGCCGCCGAGCGCGCCTGCGGTGTCCAGGGTGGAGGCTTCCAGTCGGCACCCGCCGGCACCCGGGGCGTGCGCCCGGGCGGCCAGTTCCGACCGGGCCGCCGGCAGCAGCCAGGGTGCCAGGGTGGCGAAGTGGTCACCGAGCACGACGGTCTCCGGGTTCAGCAGGTCGGCCAGGACGGCGACACCACGACCGAGGTGCCGGCCGGTCTCCGCCAGGCCGCTGCACACGCCGGGGTCGTCCTGCTGGGCGAGCGCCACGATCCGCGTCAGTTCCGGCAGGTAGTCGACGACCGGGCCGTCGGCCTCGACGTCGGGCAGCAGCCGGCGTACCACGGCGGGCAGGCCGACCAGTGCGGTCAGGCAGCCCTGGGTGCCGCAGCGGCAGGGCGGCCCGGCGGGATCCACCGTCAGGTGTCCGATCTCGCCGGCGAAGCCGCGCCCGCCCCGCAGCAGTCGTCCGGCGGCGATGATGCCCGCGCCGACGGTGAGCCCGCCGGTCAGGTGCACCAGGTCGCTCGTGGCCGCGTATCCGCCGTGCCGTTGCTCGGCGAGGACGGCGAGGTTGGCGACGCTGTCGACCCCTACGGCGAACTCCGGATCCCGCAGGGCGGCGCGCAGTTCCGCCGCGAGTGGTACATCACGCCAGTCCAGGGCGCTGGCCAGGGGTACCGCGCCGGACGGGTCGACAAGGCCGGGTACGCCGACGGTGAGGCCCAGGACGGTGCGGCCCTGGGCGGTGACCCGCCCGATCGCTCGCCGGGCGAGCGCGGTCAGGGCGCGCAGTGTCTCGGTGGGGGTGACGGTGCTGGCGGCGAAGGCCCGGCGCCAGGTCAGCAGCCGGTTGCCGCCGAGGTCGACGGCGACGGCCACCAGCTCGTCGGCGCCGATCTGCAAACCCAGCGCGGCGTACGGCTCACCGTCGAGGACCAGCATCGTGGCCGGGCGACCGACCCGGTTCTCGGTGAGCCCGGTCTCGCGGACCAGCCGCTGGTCGATCAGCTCGGTCACCAGGCTGGAGACGGTGGCCTTGTTCAGGCCGGTGCGCGCGGCGATGTCGGCGCGGGAGCAGGGGGCGTGCAGGCGTACGTGCCGCAGCACCACCGCCCGGTTGGCGACGCGGACGTCACCGAGGTCGGTCGGCTGCGGTTCGTTGTGGATGCTGATCACGCTCTGCCCGCTCCCTGCGCCGGTGTCGTGGCGCGCGTCCATCATCGCGTACCGCGCTGGCGGGACCGACCAGGCCGCCCGCGCTGTCTTGTGGGACGCATTGCCGTCGATTAGTTTGTTCGGCTAGAACCCCAACTAATCCTAGCCGGAGTCCCCCGCTCCGCAAACCGTTATCGACGACGAAGGGAGCGCGCCGTGACGCCTTCTGCGCGCACGTCCACCGACCGCCGGACCATGCTGCGGCTGATCGGCCTCGGTGCCGCCGCGACCGTGGGCGGCGGCGCGCTGGCCGGTTGCAGCAAGGAAGCCGGCAGCCAGGGCAGCGCCACGAACGCCGACGCCATCAAGGCGGTGCTGCCCACCTACAAGCCGGCCGAGCTGCTCAAGCCGGACATCCCCGGCGAGGGCCCGATCCCGCACGGCTACCTCAGCTATCCGCGTGAACTCGTCGACGCGGTCACCGAGCCGCCCGGGCGGGGTGGCCCGCCGATCCAGACGATGAGCCCCTGGTGGGGTCCGACCCCACCGCCGTTGGGCCGCAACTCCTACCTGGGTGCGGTGAACGGCAAGCTCGGCGTGGAGGTCAACCCGAGCCTGCAGGACGGCCTGACCTACGCCGACAAACTCAACGCCATGCTCGGTGCCCGCGACGTGCCGGAGCTGCTGTCCGCGCCGAACTGGGAGGTGGACAAGGTCGCCCGGTTCTCCGACGCGGTCAAGGCGTTGTTCACCGACCTGACCGACCACCTTCAGGGCGACAACGCGGCGAAGTACCCGTACCTGGCGGCACTGCCCAGCGGTGCCTGGGAGTACTCGGTCTGGGGCGGGCGGCTCTACGCCGTGCCGTTCCCCACCGACGGTCCGTTCGCCTGGGCCATGTTCTACCGCAAGGATCTGCTCGGCGCCGCCGGGCTGGCCACCCCCACCAGCCCCGACGAGCTGTACGAGTTCGGCAAGAAGGCCACCGACCCGGCCAAGGGCGTGTGGGCCTTCGGCAGCGTCTTCGAAATGGTCCAGCAGTACTTCGGCTGCCACCAGACCTGGCGCAAGAAGCCCGACGGCGGTCTGCAGCACAAGTTCGAGGACCCGGCGTTCGAGGCGGCGCTGGCGTTCACCGCCCGGCTTTTCACCGAGGGCCTCGTACACCCGGACACGGTGGCCAGCAAGGGTGCCGACGAGAAACAGCTGTTCAACTCCGGCAAGATCCTCATGTACCGCGACGGCCTCGGCGCCTGGCAGGGCATGCAGAGCGAACGGGTCAAGGAGCTGCCCACCTTCGACATGCAGCCGCTGCCGGTCTTCGGCGCGCAGGGCGCCCAACCGGTCATCTGGGGCAGCGAGAAGCCGATCTTCTACACCTTCCTCAAGAAGGACCTGCCCGCAGAGCGGGTCGACGAGGTGCTGCGGGTGCTCAACTGGTGTGCCGCCCCGTTCGGCAGCCGGGAGTTCGAGCTGCGCGAGTACGGCGTGGAGGGACAACACTTCACCCGGGGCGCCGACGGTACGCCGGCGCTCACCGAGCTGGGCCGTAAGGAACTCGGCGCGCAGTACACCCACATCGGTGGTCGGGTGCCGGTCAAGGTGCGCAGCGGCGACACCCCGAACTACGTGCAGGACTACATCGGGTACTACCGCAACCACATCGGCCAGATGGAGCCGGACCTGTTCGCCGGGATCAAGCTGGAGCTGCCGGCGAACTGGTCGAAGATCATCCAGCCGACCGACGACAAGCTCCGCGACATCCTGCGCGGCCGTCGCCCGGTCAGCGACCTGGCCCAGGTTCGTAAGGAGTTCCTCGACACCGGTGGCGAGGAGGGCCGCGCGTTCCACGAGAAGGCGCTCGCCGACAACGGCCGATGAGCGGGCGGGTGAGTGCGCCGCCGACCGGTGCCGGGGTGCGATCGTGAGTGCCCCCGGCGCCGTGGACACGCGGCCACCCGCCGGGCGTACGCCGTCACCGCGGCGTCCCCGGCGGCGCAGCCTGCGGGTCCGGCTGCGCCGCGACTGGCCGCTGCTGGCGATGGCCGCGCCGGCGGCGGCGCTGCTGCTGGTCTTCCACTACCTGCCCACGCTGGGCAACATCATCGCCTTCCAGGACTACAACCCGTTCGTCGGCGACGACCCGCTGGACGCGTTCCTCAACAGCGAGTGGATCGGCTTCGGCAACTTCGAGGCACTCTTCCGCGACCCGCTGTTCTGGGACGCGGTCCGCAACACCCTGAGCATCACCGCCTTCCAGCTGGTGTTCTTCTTCCCGCTGCCGATCCTGCTGGCGCTCATCCTCAGCAGCGTCGTCTCCGGGCGGCTGCGTGGCTTCGTGCAGAGCGTCGTCTACCTACCGCACTTCTTCAGCTGGGTGCTGGTGGTGACGTTCTTCGTGCAGATGTTCGGCGGGGCCGGACTGCTGGCCCAGGAGATGCGCCAGGCCGGGCTGGAACCCTGGGGGATCATGACCAACCCGGACACGTTCATCGTGCTGGTCACCGCCGAGGCGGTCTGGAAGGACCTCGGGTGGGGCGCGATCGTCTTCCTGGCCGCGCTGTCCGCCATCGACCAGAACCTGTACGAGGCGGCGGCGGCCGACGGAGCCGGCCGGTGGCGACGGTTGTGGCACATCACCCTGCCCGGCCTGCGTCCGGTGATCGTGCTGCTGCTCATCATGCGGCTCGGCGACGCGCTCTCGGTCGGGTTCGAACAGTTCATCCTGCAACGGGAGGCGGTCGGCCGGGAGGCCGCCGAGGTGCTCGACACGTTCGTCTACTACCAGGCGATCAGTACCCAGCAGTGGGGGCTCGGTGCCGCGGCGGGCCTGTTCAAGGCGGTGGTCGGGCTGGTGCTGATCCTCACCGCGAACAAGATCGCCCATCGGCTCGGTGAGCAGGGGGTGTACGCGAAATCATGACCGCACAACTCAGTGGTGCCGGGCCGGTGCCGGCGGCACCGACCACGGCAGGGCCACCGACGCCACCGCCGCGGCGACGCCACCCCGGTCGTCCGGTGTGGGCGGGCCGCCCGTCGACGTCGCTGACCATCGGCAAGGGGGTCGTGCTCACGCTGCTGGTGGCGGCGGTGCTGGTGCCGCTCTGGGCGGTGCTGGTCACCAGCCTCGCCTCGCGGGGCACCATCGACGAGGCGGGGGGCATGGTGATGATCCCTCGGGAGTTCGACCCGTCGGCGTACATCACCATCTTCAGCGGCGGCGACGTCACCCGGGCGGTGTGGATCAGCACCCTGGTCACGGTGCTCGGCACCACGGTCAGCCTGGTGCTCACCGTGCTGGCCGCGTACGGGCTGTTCCGACCGGGCTCGGTGGCCCACCGGGGGCTGCTGTTCTACTTCCTGCTGACGTTCCTGATCTTCCCGGGGCTGGTGCCGAGCTACCTGGTGGTGACCGGGCTGGGGCTCAAGGACAGCATCTGGGCACTGATCCTGCCCAGCGCGATAAGCGTGTTCAACCTGGTGGTGATCCGCGCGTTCTTCATGAACGTGCCGGCGGAACTGCTCGACAGCGCCCGCATCGACGGCGCGGGGGAGTTGCGCATCCTCACCCGGATCGTGCTGCCGCTGTCCAAGGCGGTGATCGCCGTGGTCGGGCTCTTCTACGCGGTCGGCTACTGGAACGTGTACTTCAACGCGGTGCTCTACATCGACTCCAACGACAAGTTCCCGATCCAGCGGGTGCTGCAGAGTTACATCCTGGCCGGGCAGTCACCTAACGTCTCCGGCGCGTCGGTGAGCCTGCCCGGGGTCACCGCGTACCCCCCGACGCTCGCGGTCAAGATGGCGGTGGTGGTGGTGACGGTCATCCCGGCGGTGATCATCTATCCGTTCGTGCAGCGGCACTTCACCAAGGGCGTGATCACCGGCGCGGTGAAGGGCTGATCCCCGTTTCGCGACCCCGTGGCCGGGCGGGGGCCGACACCCGGCACGGGGGGGCCGCGCGGCCCCCCGGCTCCCCACCGGGGGGCGAGCCCCCCCGCGGGCG
>NZ_JBAGKI010000046.1:0-47234 GCF_036689795.1 Micromonospora palythoicola
TTACCCTCTGCGGCGAGTCAAACCGGCTTGTCCCGGTCCGTCACGCTTCAGGCGGTTCGGCACCCGCGATCGAGCGCAGCGGTTGCCCGCTCGACTCGGTCATCGGATTTGGCAGGCCGGCCGCTGCGGTTGCCCGCAGGCTCGCCCGGTTCCCTGCCGGTCGTAAACCTTACCCGGTCGGTTCCGCCCCACCAAATCCGCCCCTAGGCAGCTCGGCAGAGCCCCACCCGGCCGTGTCCACAGAGGAGATCCCTGGTGGACCCGGTGCACTCGGCGGATTGTGACGCTCAGAGCTTTCGCCCTGTTTGCCCCTTCCGCGCTGGCAGAGAGAAAGTTACGCGTCCGGCGGATTGATCGTCAAATCGGCTGGGAGCGGCCCCCGTCACATTGAGCACCTGAACCTGAAGCGGCTGCTCCAGCCCTCACGGGTGGAGCACGGCCTGGCCGACCTACCGTGACTCACGGCGTACCACGTCGGTGCGCCCGCCACCCCCGCAGGCCCAGCAGACCCACGGCCGTACCGATGGCCAACGACGCCGCGATGAGCAGTGCGTGCACCCACAGGAAGCCCGTCGCCGGCCAGTCCCCGACGACCCCGCTCGACCACGACCTCGGGTCGTTCCAGATGGCCACCGCGAACCTCGGCCAGATCACCCAGGTCCAGATCCCCACTCCCGCGAGGAACACCGCCCAGCCGCGTGACAGCACCATGGTCGGCGAGTATGCCAGCGGGCTGGACCGGGACGCCGGCGAAAGCCTCCGATCGGTACGGTGGGTCGCATGAGCCCGCTGCTGAGCCGCACCAACGCGGAGGCGCATCTCTACATGGATCTGCACCCCTGCACCTGCGGGGAGACACGTTTCCCACGAGAGAGTGCGGTCGTGGTGCTCGACGACGGCGACCTGGCCAGTCGGTACACCGGTGCCTGCGCCGGCTGCGGTCAGGAACGGGAGTTCCTCTTCCGGCTGCCACCGACGGCCACTTCTGCCGGCGGCGGATTCCGCTACGGCGGTGACGAGCCCTCACAACTGCTCGACCCCGGCGAGTGGCTGCTGGTCTCCGACGCGTACGCCGGACAGGTGCCGGCCGACCCCGGTGCCGGCGAGGCAGGGCAGCGGGCCCGAGCCGCGCTTACCCGAGCCGTGGCCGCCCTCGACGAGGTCGGCAAGTTCATTCCACCGGACGCGGCCGTTGTCCCGGCGGATGCCTTCAGCAGCGACCGGGGTCGGCGGCTGCACCAGCGCGAGCCCGGGCGGTTCCGGCGAGACCGACTCACCGCCGTCCGCGACGCGTACGCCGGGATGCTCGCGCGGCTCGCCTGACGCACCCCCGCCGCGGCTACCTCGCCCCGTCCTCGTAATTGGGAGGATCGGTGAAGGTTCCCGGCGGCAGCAGCTGAGCCGGCGGCAGGTCGCCCAACTCCACCGGGGTCAGCCGGCCGATCAACTCCCACATCGACCAGGCGACCGCGCGGAGCTTCCGTTCCCGAGCGGATGAGGCTGCTGGCCCGGGTGGGCCGACGAGGTCCAGCTCGTGCATGAAGTAGACCATCTCGTCACCTACGTTCCCGACCGCGACCACGAGCAGTCCGCCGGACGGATTGGCGATCACCAACCAGTCCGGCGACAGCCAAGGGTCCCGGTGTACGCGCTGAGCATGCACCAGGTCGATCGGTGGGTGACCGGGATGCACGCCGAACAGCGGGCGCTCCGGCAACAGGGAGAACGGTTTGCCCGGAACGTGGTGTTCAGTCTCTGGCTCGGCACCGTTGGTCCGGCCGAGCCAGTGGCGGTAACTCTTTGGAAGTCGAAGCCCGAGCGCAGCCTCCAGTGACTGGAGTTGGGTTTCGTCCAACTGGCCGTACGGACGCAGCCGCGCCCGCTTCCACAGCCGCCCGGTCGGCGGCTCCATCACCTCGTTCTCGTCCACCCGCCGGACGGTGACCTCCCAGTCGTCCGCGCTGGACATGTCGAGATCCGCGAACCGCCAGATCTCCTCACCTACCGGGAAGGTCTCACCGAGCGTGACCTCGTGGGCGAAACTCTCGTCGCGCTGGAACGGCATGACGATGATCTCGGCACGCACCGGCGGCCCCACGTCGACCCAGCGCACCCCGAACCGTGCTGGTCCAACGCTTGCCGTCGCGTTGCTGGGCACAGCGGCTACGTGAGTGAACGAGCGCAACGGTCCTGCCCTCCCAGTTTCCTCAGGCACGATCAGGTCCAGCATGTCGTTCGGCGCCGGCTGGACGCTCGGGCAGGCACGTCGCGTGCGAGGCGTTCCCTGGCCGTGGACCGGCTGGCGCGGCCGGCTCCGCGCACTGCGCAACGATCGGGTAGCTCAGCGAATCGGCGGCTGTGCTGTCCACCCGTGCCGCTCTCATGGCTGCCCGTGCTCGTAGTTGGCGGGATCCGTAAACGTCCCGGGCGGGTGGATCTCGACGGGGGGGAAGTGATCCATCTCCATCGGGGTCAGCCGGCCGATGAACTCGTACATCGACCAGGCCACCGCCCGCAGCTTCCGCTCCCGGGCGGCCGCCGCAGCCGGGGAAGGTGGGCCGACCAGGTCAAGCTCGCTCACAAAATAGACGCTCTCGTTGCCCAACTCCGCCGAGACAACGAGCAGCCCACTGGCCGTAGTCGCGATTACCAGCCAGGCCCGCGACAGCCAGGGGTCGCGGTGACGACGCTGGGCGTGCACCAGGTCGAACGGGGGATAGTCGGGGTGGACGCCGAACAGCGGAGCCGACGGAAGCAGGGCGACAGGCATTCCGGGGATGTGGTGCGGCACCTCGGGTTGCGCACCATTGTTCCGCCCCAGCCAGACGCGGTACTCACGCGGGAGCTGGGCCCCGAGCGCCGCCTCCAACGACTGGAGCTGAGTTTCGTTCAACTGGCCGTAGGGTCGCAGCCGCGCCCGTTTCCACAGCCGCCCGGTCGGCGGCTCCATCACCTCGTTCTCGTCCACCCGCCGGACGGTGACCTCCCAGTCGTCCGCGCTGGACATGTCGAGATCCGCGAAGCGCCAGGTTTCCCCGTCCACCGGGAAGGTCTCACCGAGCGTGACCTCGTGGGCGAAGCTCTCGTCACTTCGGAATGGCATCACTATGATCTCGGCACACACGGGCGGACCAACATCGACCCAGCGCACCCCGAACCGGGCCAGCCCGACTTCCGCAATCGCATTGTTCGGGACTACAGCCACATGAGTAAACGAGCGCACCAGCTCTCCCGGTTTTCTCAGGCACGATCAGGTGTCCAACATGTCGTATAACGTCGGCTCGGCGGGAAGCTCGAAACCAAGCACGTCGCGGGCGATCCGTTCGGCCTCCGCACGATCGACCGGTGCCGGCGTCGCCTGCCCTACCCTCTCGCCACCGGCCGTCCAGTGCAGCGAGCGTCCCGAGCCGCTGACCTCGGACACCATCAGGCCAGCCACGCTACCGTCGGCAGCGAGCAATGCGAAGTAGCCGATCGCGTACCGCTCGTCATCGAGGTGGGTGCGACCAAGGGTGCGCGGGGACGACGCGGGCTTGGCCAGCGGGCCGGGCTGATCGACCAGCGGAACGCCCCGGGTCGGAACGGCCAGCGGGCGGTCGACGATCTGCTCGGCGGACGATCGGGGTGACGGCACGAGTGGTTGGACGTTCGCTGCGAGACCGCCGTACTCCGAAGGCGACGGCCGAGCGGCAGCCGGTGACTGCTCCAGGTGCGCGCACCACGGCCCCATCAGGTCCAGCATCGCCCGCACCGACATTGGCGGCGGATGCTCCTTGTTCCAGGGGTTACGTAGCTGCACCTGGCCGTTCTCGACCGTCACGATTTCATAGACATGCTTCGCCTTTAGCCCGTACGGCAACCTGCGCCCGGGGTAGTTTTCCTCTGGCCAGGTCGCGATGGTTATCGGGCTTCCCGACTTGAGCACGGCCGCCAGGTATCGCTCAACCGCCGCCTCCCGACCTGGCGTGTTATCGAGCGGCGTCTGCCGGGCTGGCAGGCCGGTGAGCTGGGTGAGCAGTTCGGCCTGCATCAGCGGAGTGCTGCCGACGTTGAGCCGCGCATAGCCCATTGGGGCAGAACGGTGCGGGTCGTCCTTGCTCTCCCACCCGCGCCAATCGTGCTGCCACTGCTCGTGCCGCTCCTTGGTCCACGTTCGGTCGACGGCCGCGAGCGCCTTCTCCAGCATCGCCGCCCAACTCGTTCCGACCAGTGCCTGGTTCGCGTAGGCGGCCCACGAGCTGCCGAGGTGCACCGGGACGTCAGGGTGCACGTTGATCCGGATGCGCCGACCAGTCGCCGCCGATCCGTCTCCGCGCAACACGGTTTCGTGCAGCAGGATGTCCACCGTGCCGTCCGGCTGCGGCTCGAACAACTGGGGAAGGCTCTCCGGTCGATGCCCGGCGAGGGCCGCCATCGTGGCCAGCATTCCGCAGTCGCCCAGGATGCCCTGCTGCACCTGCGTCGGGCGGGGCTGGCCGTCGAAGAGCGGTGCCGGCTGACCTGTTGCCGGGAGCAGTGAGCGCCCGTACTCGATCGGGTACTTGGGCTTAGGATCGGGCAGGGTCACACGGTCGGCGACCACGGTGACCTCGTCAGCGGTCACCGTCGGGGTGACCTCGACCTCGACGGCCGGGTCGGGCGGCATCATCGCCTGCAGTGCCTCGGTCAGCGCCGTTGGTACCAGCCCCATCCGCCGCGCATCGGAGAGGTAGTGGAAGCTGTGCGTGGCGAGCACCGCCATGGCCGCCGGATTCGACCCGTACTCGACGTTGAAGGCCGCATGGGTTCGCGATCGGTCCTCGGTCAGCAGCGCGTGCCGGCCGGCCGGGGTGTTCAGGTCGTACGCGGGTACGGACCTCTCCAGGTTGAACTCCGGAGCACCTTCGAGGGTGTACGGGCGCAGGTCGAAGCGGCCGGTCAGGTCGACGTAGATGCCCTCGGTGGCGAGCCGATCAGCCAGCTGTGGGTCGTGCTGGCGGACCTGATCCAGCAGGTTGGGTGGCAGGCCGATGAGCTGCCCGGCGAGGGCGGGCATCCGGGGTAGCGAGGACTGGCTCTGCTCCCCGTGCACGGCCAACTCCCGCAACTTCGCGGTCAGCTCGGCGGCGGGCGGCGGCTGGAAGTCGGGAGCCAGCCGGCCTCGGTAGTCGATGGCGCGGAACCGCTCGACCATCGTCTGGTTGGGGTTGAACGCCAGGGCGTCGGCCACCGCCTCCGGTGTGATCATCGGCAGGCTCAGCTGCATCACGTGGGTCCACACGTCGGCAGGCAGGACGGCGAGGCGGGCGGCTGCGTCGGGCGTACCCCAGCGGAGGCCCAAGCGGTCGACCAGGGTGTCGATCTCGGCTCGCAGGGCGAGCCGGGCGGCGGGGTCGGCCTGTGCGTACCAGGCGGCCATGAGGCGCAGCTCGGCCACCCGACCCCGGTCCCGTACCGAGACGCCGGCGGGATCGATCGGCCCCTCCGCCGCGCCCTGATCGAAGAGCCCGACCTGGGCGGTACCAGTCTCGTGCCGGGCCAGTAGTTCGGCTGCCTCGTGCGCCACCGCACGGTCGACCGCCATGTCTCCGGCACGGTCGGAGACGGTGAGGGTGAAGGTGCCGTCCAGATTGCGGATGGTCTGTGCCACGACGCCGTCGGCCAGCGGGGCGGCGGTGACCCGGACTCGCAGCGGCTCCACACC
The DNA here is from genome assembly GCF_036689795.1 of Micromonospora palythoicola. Taxonomy (NCBI): domain Bacteria; kingdom Bacillati; phylum Actinomycetota; class Actinomycetes; order Micromonosporales; family Micromonosporaceae; genus Micromonospora; species Micromonospora palythoicola. The sequence goes on from NZ_JBAGKI010000046.1 coordinate 5,684, forward strand.
GGACGCGCGCAGCTCGAAAGCGTCGGGGCCGACCGCCACGATCTGATCCGCGCCGACCTGCTCAGCCAGGCTGGGCAGCACCAGCGTGGCCCGGTCCACCACGGCCGGGGCGTCGGCGGCGGGTCGGCCGTGGCCGTGGAACGCCGAGCCGGGCAGCGCCCCCACGGTGCTACGGGCCAATTCGACGTGGGCGTACCACGGGCTCATCAGGTCGAGGAAGGCGCGCAGCGGCATCGGGGCCGGATGCTGCGCGTTCCACGGGTTACGCAGCTGCACCTCGCCGTTCGTGACCGACACGATCTCGTACGCGTGCCCCGCGACCAAGCCGTACGGTGGCTTGCCGCCCGGTTGGGCAGCGTAGGCGGCGGCCGGCCGGGTGCCGGTGATCAGCGGGCTGCCGGCGTCCAGCAGGGCTGCCAGTCGTGCCTCGACGTCGGCTTCCCGGCCCGGTGTCGGGTCCAGTTCACTGACCCCGGTCGGCAGGCCGGTGAGCTGGCTGAGCAACTCGGCCTGCACCAGGCGGCTGCTGCCGTTGTCCAGCCGGGCATAGCCGAGCGGTGCCGCCTGGGCGGCGTCCACACCCGGCCGGGCGGTCCACTGTTGCTGCCACTGGTCGTGGCGCTGCTGGGTCCAGGTACGGTCGATCGCCGCGATCGCCTTCTCCAGCAGCGACGCCCAGGCCGATCCGACCACTGACTGGTCGGCGTAGGCGCTGTGGCCGTTCGAGTTCGGGTGTAACGGCACGTCCGGGAAGACGGTGACCCGCAGCTGTCGACCGGTGGGTGTGATCGCGCGGTCGGGACCACTCGTCTCGTGCAGCAGCACGTCGACCGAGCCGTCCGGGTTCGGGTGGAACATCTGCGCGACGCTGTCCGGAAGTCGACCGGCGACCGAGCCGATCACGGCGATCATGCCGCAGTCGCCGAGCGCCCCCTGCTGTACGTCCTCCCGCTTCGGCGGCCCGTCGAACAGCGGCGGAGGTTGCCCGGTGCGGGCGTCCAGTGCCGACCCGTAGACCGGGCCGGGCTGGTTGGCCGATTCCGGTGGCAGAGTCACCCGGTCGGCCGAGACCCGGATCTCTCCCGCCGTCTCCTGCGTCGCGGAGTTCTCCACGGTCGCCGCGGTGGCCGTCGGCGCCGGGGTGATGCTGCGCAGAACCTCGGTCAGGACGTCCGGCACCAGTCCCATCCACCTCGCGGTGCCCTGGTAGTGGAATTCGTGTCCGGTGAGCAGAGCGGCTGCCTGGTCACCGTGGAGGCCCCGCAGCGCCGCGCGGGCGCGTTGTCGGTCCTCGTGCAGTTGGGCGCGCCGCCCGGCCTCGGTGGTCAGGTCGAACGTCGGGCGTGCCGCACCGAGGTCGACGGCGGGCACGTTCGGCACCATGTACGGACGCAGGTCGTAGCGGCCGGTCAGGTCGACGTAGATGCCTTCGGTGGCGAGCCGGTCGGCGAGTTGCGGATCCACCGCCCGGATCCGGTCTAACTGCGCCTGCGGGACACCGACGATCTGTCCGGCGAAGGCGGACATCCGTGGCATCCCGGCCTGCGCGTGTTCGGCCTCGGTCGCCAGTTCCCGCAGCCGGGCGTCCAGGTCCGCCTGCTGGGGCACCTGGAAGTCCGGAGCCAGTCTGGCCCGGTAGTCGATCATCCTGATCCGCTCGACCTCGGTGAGGGTGGCGGCACCGGCCAGCACGGTGGAGACCGCGTCGGGCGTGATCGACGGCACGCTGAGCCGCATGAGGTGCGCCAGCACGTCCCGGGGTAGCAGCGCCCACCGCGACCGGACGTCCGGGTCACCGACCCGCAGGCCGAGATGACCGGCGAGGGCGTCGATCTCGGCGCGTACGGCCGGTCGGGCGGCCGGGTCGGCGGCGGCGTACGTGGCGGCGAGCAGCCGGATCTCCGCCAGTCGACCTCGGTCGTGGGCGGTGAGCCCCGCCGGGTCGATGGGGCCCTGGATGTTGCCCGGGTCCAGCGGACCGACAAGCGCCCGACCGGACTCGTGCAGCGCCGCCAGCTCGGCGACCTCGTGCGCCAGCGCCCGCGCCACCACCGGATCGGCGGCCCGGTCGGACACCGTGACGGTGAGGACGCCGTCCGGGTCGCGGGTCGACTGGGCCACCAGACCGTCGGCCAACGGACCACTGCTGAGCCGTACGGTCAGCGGATGCTGCCCGGCGGACCGGATCTCGAACAGGTCCGGCCCGACCGGGGCCACCGCGTCCACCTCGGCGTACTGCGCGACCTGTGGCAGCGCGGACCGGGCCGACTCCAGCACCGCCGCCGGGTCGGCGACCGGGCGACCCAGACCATGGAAGGTGGATCCCGGAACGGCACCGGCGGTGATCGAGTCACCCGTCGATACGCTGCCGTCATGGCCACGCCCGCCGACCTCTACGCCGCCGTCCTCGGGCGACGGAGTGGGCGAGACGCCGCGGTAGGGGCCGTCGAGCGTACTCAGGGTGACGGTGCTGGTGGCCGGGTCGATCTGAGCGCCGCCGGGCAACGCTGCACCGCCCGGTGCGGCCTGAACGGCCTCCCCGGTCCGGACGGAATCGGCGTCGAGCAGTGCGCCGCCGAAGGTCGTACCGGCGGCGGCCCGCCGTAGGTCGGGCCCGTCGGCGTCGGTTCCCGGGCCGGTGCCCACCGGTCCCTCGGTACCACCGGGGCCGGCTGATCCCGCATCCGGGGCAGCACCGTCCGACGGTGTCGAGCCGTCGGTCCGGGTCAGGCTGTCTGGTCCGCCTCGGGCCACACCTGCCGGCCCTTGATCCTGCCCTCGCGTCGCGCCTGCGTGTACTCCCGCATCACCCGCCGCGGTGGCAGGCTGGTGTGCGCGGTGACCACTCCCGAGCGGTCGATGATGTAGCTGCCCTGGCCCACGTGCATCCCCGAGGCCCGCTCCTGCTCCGAGAGTCTCTCCCGGGCCAGCCAGCCGAACTCGAACTCCCGTAGCACGATCGGATTCCCGGTCCGCAGCAGTCGACTGATCAGCGTCAGCGCCTCGTCCTCGGTCAACTCGCCCCTCTCCGTCAGGCACCATCATCGCCCAGAGTGCGTGGGTTTCCCGCACATCGGCGGCGGGCATCTCCGCCGACGTCGTTCCGGTCTGCGGATCCCACCACACCGGCGCGTCGGCTTCCGCCGGAAAGACGATCACGAAGGCGTGGGAGCTGTCGACCTCAGGTCGGCCGGCCTGGTCGAGCAACACGTCCCCGGCAGCGTCGAGCAACAGCCAGTCGGCCACTACCAGCGCCGACGCTCCGGGGCCGGCATCCGCCACCTGCCGGTAAAGGTTCTCGTACTGGGCGGCCACCGCGTCGGTACGGGCGGACAGGTCCGTCGGCAGGTTGCCGGGACCACCGATCCATGCCCCGCCGATCCACGCCTCGGCGCGCTCCAGTCCGCCCCGCTCGCCGGTGACGCGATCGATCGAGCCGTCGTCGAAGCGGTCCGCCCAGCGGGGTACGGACACCTGCGGGTCGCCGTGGAAGCTGGCCAGCGCCGCCAGCGACGAGTCGAGGCAGTTGTTGCCCCGCCCGGGTTGTTCCGGTCCGCCGTCGTTCACCAACAGCCCGTACGGATGGGTCGACGGATCCGCGAAGACCGCGTACCCCTGCCCGGTGGTGAGGCTCGCCGCGAGATCGACCTGGAAACGTGGATCCTCCAGCGGTGCCAGCTCGCCCGGCCCGAACCGTCGGCTCTCCGGCAAAGACGGGCCACCAGGGGCGTTGCTCGCGCCGTCCGTCGATACGCTGCCGTCATGGCCACGCCCGCCGACCTCTACGCCGCCATCCTCGCCGACCCCGACGACCTCGACCTGCGGCGACGCTACGCCGACGCCATCGAGACCACCGACCCCGAGCACGCCGAGCTGATCCGCCTCGACCTCGACGGCGGAAGTACCCCCCGACGTCTGCTGCTCCGGCGGAGGATCGGACCACGGCTCGCCCGTCCCGTCGAGCGGCTGGTCGACGACTGGCGGCTGCGGCGCGGATTCGTCGAGTCGGTGACCATGCGTGCCGACGCCTTCCTCGACCACGGCATCGAGGTCTGGCGAAGCGTTCCCGTCCGGCACCTGGTGCTCACCGATGTCTCCGGACGCATCGCCGACATCGCCCCGTCGCCCCTGCTGGGACAACTGGTCGGACTGGACCTGGGCGGAAACCCCATCGGCGACGCCGGTGTGCGGCACCTCGCTGGATCGGCCTGCCTGGGCCGGCTGCGTTGGCTCGGTCTGTCCCGCTGTGACATCGGCGCCGACGGCGCCGATGCGCTGGCCGCCAGCCGCAACCTCCCCCACCTGCGCTACGTCCAGTTCGACCGCAACCGGGTCGAGATCCTGCCGTACGGCGTCGGCCAGGACATCGACGGCAGACCGGTCGGCGTCGACGTGCCTGCTCTCGGGCAGCGTCTGATCGACCGGTACGGACCGCTGCCCTGGCTCGACGTCCGCTGGGCCTGGGAGGGGCCCCCGAGGTACCACGACGTCTAGATCGTCCGGCCCGGACGGGGCATCGGGTACGGTCCGACCGTCATACGGTGCGGTCGGCGGTGCGGGTCGGTTGGCCTCGGCGATCCGTTGCGCATGGAAGCGGATGCTGGGCGCGATACCCCGGGAGTCGTCGGGCAACGCGTTGGCCTGGGCGGTGAGGAGGGCACGTACCTCCGACGGGGTGGACGTCTCGGCGACCACACCCGGAGCGACACTGGCCGCACCCAGGACGCGGAGCCGCCCCGAGACGTCCTGTAGGCCCAGCAGGTCGGTCTCGGCGTCCGCAACGGCCACCGGTCCGTCCAATGGCTCCAGGCCGAGCCCGGTGACGAGGTTGGCGACACCCCCGGGGAACTCGGCCGCCTGGCCGATCGAGAGCACCACCCGGTCGTACGCCTGGCGGCTGCCGTCGGTGAACTCCACCAGGAAGCCGCCGTCGACCGTGTGCCGGAGACTGACGATCTCCCGGAGCGATCGGTCGACCTGGCGCTGCACCGTGTCGGCGTAGGCACCGACGTCGGGCAGCGTGTTCCGCCGGTTGTAGCCGCCGCCGAAGCTGTACCGCAGACGCGCCTCGGCGTCCTGGTCCGGGTCACCGGTGAGCTGGTCGGGCGGCGGGTCCACGGCTCGGGCTGACCAGTCGACGCTCGCGGCGGGGGACGCCACTGCCTGCTCGATGTCCCACGCGCCGGAGGCGCCCGCGCCGAAGACGAGCACCCGGTCACCGGGACGGTACGCGTCGGCGAGGTTCTGCCCGCCGAAGTCGACATGCGGCGCGGCCGGCCGAGGATCAGTGAAGGACCCGTCCGGAGCGAAGCCCAGCCGGGCCCCGACGTCGGCGGGCACGGCACCGGTGTCCACCGGCGAGCCGTCGGGGTCGACGACCTGGCCGGTCGTGACGTCCACCGCGTACCCGGACGTCGGGTCGACCACCAGCGGATCGGTGGGTCGCCCGGTCAGGTCGGCGAGCAGCGGCAGATCACCCCGGCTGGCGCCCGGGCCACCGAGGACCGCTCGGACCTGCGGCGGCACGCTCTCCGGCGCGATCTGGTTGCCGTCCGGGTCCTGGAACAGCGGCGTGCCGCCGGAGCGGTCGACGCGGTACCCGGTGTCCGGGTCGACGTACGTCCCGGTGGCGTTCGTCGGGACGCTGGGTACCCGGGACGGTCCCGGCCCGCTGGCGATGTCGACGGAGGTGGTGTAGATGTCCCGGCCGTTGACGGTCACCCGGAAGTTGGCGCCGTCGGGCCAGCCCGTGGCGTCGGCCGGTCGAGGGGTGATCGAGGTGGCGGTGCCCTGGTAGGTCGGCATGCCGGAGAGCGCACGGGCCGCGCCCACCGCGTCGGCGAAGACGTCGGAGGGGGTGAACTGGGTGCCCTCCTCGGCCAGGTCGGCCGGCTGGAACGGCAGGCCGGGAAGTTCCAGCTCGGACGGGACCTGCCCCATCAGCAGCGCCTGCCGCTCCGCCCACGGGTCGTGTCCCTGGGACACGCAGAGCACCGGCGGCAGGCCGTGGCCGGCGTCCCCGGCGGCCCCCATGGTGACGAAGTCGGCGGTCGCGGCCCAACCACCACCGATGACGAGCCGGTCGAAGACGTGGTCGGGCGCCACGCCCAGGGTGGCGTCCACCCTGGCGGTCAACGCCAGATCGGCCGCGTCGCGCAGGGCGGTGGCCTGCTGCGCCCAGGCCCGCGCCTCGGCGCGGATCGCCGACTGGGCCGCCCGGATGTCGGTCACGAGCTGTTGACCACCACCCTGCGCGAGCCCGATCAGGGTCTCCACCTCGGTGGCGAGCGGACCGAGGAGATGGTGGATCAGGTCGAGGCGGGCACGGGCCGCTTCCGGCCCGACCACCGGCGTGTTGCCACCGAGCCCGTGCACGACGTGTGCCGGTTCCTGTTCGAGGAGACCGGAGGCGACGAGCAGACTCAGCGCCTCGGCACGGAGTTGACCGGCGGTTCCCGGATCGGCGGCGGTGGCGCTGTCGGCGAGCACCACCCGCAGCTCGGCGAGGTGTCCGAGGTCGCGTGCGGTCAGCACGCGGGTGCCGTCGCCCTCCGGTCGGGCGCCCTCGGCGAGTGCGGCGGTCGCGTCGAACCGCAGCCCCTCGGCCCGTTGCTGGGCGATCGCGTCCACTTCGGCGAGCGCCGCCGCCACCGCCCGCCGGACGTGGTCCGGGTGGGCGCTCGTGGACACCTGCACGACGGCCCCGTCGGAGGTGTAGCGGATGGCGGCCACCGGTGCGACCGCCGCGTCCGCCGCGACCGGGGCCGGCTCGACGCGTACCGGGTAGGGACCGTCGAGGGTGGCCAGGGTGACTGTGGCGGTGGCGGGGTCGGCACTCGCCCCGCCGGGTAGTGGCCCGGTGGTCAGGGCCGCCTCGACGGCGATCGCGGTACGCGCGGGGTCGGCGTCGAGCAGCGCGCCACCGAAGGTCGTACCGGCTGCCGCCTGCCGCAGGTCGGGGCCGTCCGGGTCGGCTGCGGGCCCGGGGTCGCCCGGCGGCGGGTCGACAGACGATGGCCCGACCTCCCCGGCCGGTTCGACCGGCGGCGTCAGGCCGTCGGTTCCTCCGTCGGCCAGACCTGCCGACCCGTCATCCGGCCCTCCCGGCGGGCCTGCGTGTACTCCGCGATCAGCAGCGGTACCGGCAGACTCATCTGAACTGTGATCACTCCCGTCCGGTCGATGATGTAGCTCCCGTGGCCCAGTTGCCTGCCCTCCGCCCGTTCTTGTGGGGACAGCTGTTCCTTCGCCAGCCAGCCGAACTCGAACGGGTGCAGCTCGATCGCGTTCGCCGTGCCGAGCAGGCGCCTGATCAGCGTCTGCGCCTCGTCCTCCGTCATCGGTAACCCTTTCCGCCGCGGTCTCCATCGACCACAGCGCGTACGTCTGTGCCAGGTACGCGGCCGGGGGCCGCGGCCACGTCGTCCCTCGTTGCGGATCCCACCAGACCGGCCCGTCGGCACCCTCCGGATACACCAGAACGAAGGCGTGCGAGTCCTGGACCTGCACGTGTCCCCGGTCGAGGACGAGCTCTCCGCTGAGGGGATCCGTCCGGACCCATTCGGCCACGACGAGGGCCGCCGAACCCGGACCGGCCGCCGCGACACGCTGATGAAGCTGCGCGTACTGCTCGGCCACGGCCGCCGCGTGCTCGGCCGGAGTCGTCGGCAGCCCCTCCGATCCGCCGGACCACTCGACGCCGAGCCACTCCTCGGCGCGGTCGAGCCCACTCGCCTCGCCGGTCACCGTCTCGATCGAACCGTCCGGCCGGATGTCCAGCCAGCGGGGGAAGGACACCCGGGGGTCTCCGAAGAAGCTCGACAACGCCGAGAGCGCGGAGTCCATACAGTTGTTGGCGCGACCCTGCTGGCCTGGGCCGCCGTCGTTGACGAGCTGACCGTACGGGTGGGTGGACGGGTCGGCGAACAAGCGATAGCCGTCCGGCGTACGCAGGCTCTGCTCGACTTCCCACTGGTAGCCGGGATCCTCCAACGGTGCCAGCTCACCCGGCCCGAGGCGCCGGGTCTCCGCCAGACCGTGGTCGGTGTCGAGCGGTACCGACGGGGTTTCGGCCGTGACCGGCGAACCCGGGCTGGCCTGGCTCGACTCGCCTGGGTGAGCCGGCGCACCTGTGCCGTCTGCGGTCAGACCGCCGAGCGGCAGATCTCCGTCAGCTCGTCCTCCGTCGGCAACGGCACCGTCGCGAAGTGCGCCACCTGGCGCTCGGCCGTCGCCCGGTCGACCCGCTGGATCTCGTGGCGTTCCGGATTCGCCCACAGGATCGCCGCCGCCACGTCCGGGCGGAACGTCCACGCCCGCTTCGGTCGGTCCCAGATCACCGCCTGGGTCGGCCCGGCGCTGTCCGCCTCCGCGATCAGGTTGACCGGCGGGCCGTCCGGATCCTCCGGTCTCCGCAGGAGGAAGTAGCCGAACGTCAGCGCTGCCATGCGCGCCCCCCATCAGGTCAGGGTCCAGACCCGGCAGGTCGGACAGGGCCAATCCTCGCGCGGCGAGCACGTCGGCGAACGTCAGACCCTGCTGTCCGAGCCAGTCAAGGTACGACTCTCGGATGCTCGCCTGCCGGGGTGCGGCCATCCACTTGGCGAAGCTGGTGTCCTTCGGCGTGTCGAACCGGGCGCTGTCCATGCCCCCCGGCATGCTCGCCGCGATGCCGTTGGCCTTGTTGACCGCCAGGATGTCGAGGAACGCGTGTACGCGGGCGGCCGGCGTCTGCGCCGGATCGCGCATCACCTCGTACTGGTCGTGGGTCTGTCCGCCGACGTGGTAGCTGGTGCCGGTCGGGAACTGCAGCTCGAAGGTACGCCCCGACGGCGCCGTGAGCGTGCAGTTCAGGCCGAAGAAACGGTTTCCCGGGTGCCAGAAGTTCTTCAGGTCGGTGACCTGGTAGCCCCGGGCCTCCAGCGAGGTCAGCAGCGCGTCCACCGCCGGCCCGTACGCCTCGGACTCCGGTCCCCGTACCGAGAACCGCACCACGTCGTTCACGGTGTCCAGCGCCGGACCGATGTCGTACCCGAGAGGCTCCAACTCGGTGCGGTACTTGCGGGCCAGGGACTCGGCACCCTTGACGCGGTGCTGCTCACCGAGCGTGCTGAGCGCGTCCGCGCCGGTCAGTCCGAGCTGCGCGTTCACCTCGGCGTTTACGCCGCGCACATCGGCCAGGATCTGATCGGCCTCGGTCCGCGCCTCGGCCAGGGCGTCGAGCAGGGCGGCCCGGTCGGTGTCCGGCAGCCCGTCCAGGTAGGGACTGTCAGGTGTGGCGTCGGAGTCGCTCAGCCCGTCGGATCCGGAGCCGGCCAGACCTGCCGGCCGGTGATCCGGCCCTCCCGGCGGGCCGCCGCGTACCGCTTCATGATCAACGGCGGCGGCAGGCTGGGATGCACGGTCACCACCCCCGTCTGGTCGATGATGAAGACCCCCTGGCCCAGCTGCCGGCCCTGGGTCCGCTGCTGCGGGGAGAGTGTCTCCTGGGCCGCCCAGCCGAACTCGAACGGGAACACCGCCACCGGGTTGTCCGTCCCCAGCAACCTGGTCATCAGTTGCCGGGCTTCCTCCCTGCTCATCGGCATGGGCGGGCTGCACCTCCATCGACCACAGGTTGTGCGTCAGTCCAACATAGTCGCCCGGCAGTGGATCGGTGGTGGTGCTGCCGAACTGCGGATCCCACCACACCGGCCCGTCCGCGCCTTGCGGGTAGACGAGCAGGAAGACGTGTTCACCGGCCGGCTGGGTGTTGCCCTCGGCGTCGAGCAGCGGGTCGCCGGTGTTCTCGTCGAACAGGATCCAGTCGACGGCGATGACCGCGGACGCGCCCGGGCCGGCGTCGCGAACCCGCTGATACAGCTGCTCGAACTGGTCAGCCAGCGCGGCCGTCCGCTCGGCGGGGGTGCCCGGTAGGGCGTCGTTGTCCCCGGTCCAGTCGCCGCCGATCCAACTCTCGATCCGGCCGAAGCCGTTCAGTTCGCCTAGTGTCGTGTCGACGGTGCCGTCGTCGAGCCGGTCCGGCCAACGCGGATGCGAGACCTGCGGATCGCCGTAGAAGCTGGCCAGGGCCGCGAGGATCGTGTCGACACAGTTGTTGGCCCGACCGGGCTGATCCGGCCCGCCGTCGTTGATCAGCTGACCGTACGGATGGGTCGAGGGGTCGGCGAAGACCTCATACCCCTCCGGAGTACGCAGGCTGTCCTCGACATCGTCCTGGTACCGCGGATCCTCCAGTGGGGCCAACTGCTCCGGCCCGAACTGGCGCGTGTCCGGCATCGGCCAGCCCTGCATGTCCGGCCAGGCGACCGGAGCGGGGTCCTGATCGGTGTTCGCATCCGGGGTGCTCGGATCAGCCGGCAGGGCATCCGGCGTGCTCGGGTCAGTCGGCGTTGGGTCTGGCCTGGTCGGGTCGGTCAGTGTCCCGTCGGTACCGTTCGGGTCGTCCGGTGTGCGGTCGGGGTTGTTCGGGTCGACGGCTGCGCCAGGCCGCCCGGTGGGAGAGTCGTTCTGATCCCGACCTCCGGTCGGTAGGTCCGCGGTCGAGGCCGGCGGGACCGGAGCCGGTGTGCTGGCTTCGGGTGTGGCCCTACCGACCGGATCACCTTCGGCATCCAGCACGATCGACCAGACGCCGTCCACCTCACCGGCGTAGAGCGGGGCGATATCGGAGACCACACCACGCTGCCCGTCAACCCAGATGATCGTGCCGTTGTGGTTCACGGCGTTCCAGGTATGGGCGCGGCCATCAGGGCCCGGCCACTGGCCGATGATGAGGGCAGCGGCCCCGGGACCAGCCGCGCGGAGAGCGTCAGCGACCGCATCCAACCCGCGAGCGCCACTGCCGTGGTGTCCGAAGGTGGAGCGCAGTGCCTGCTCCTGCCGGCTGGTGCTGCCCCGTTCCACCTCGGCTGACGGGACTGTCGGCGCCGCTACCTCGGGACGTCCGTACCAGGCCGACAGGACGGACAGCCCAACATCGGCACAGTTCGTTGCGCGTCCTGGAACGGTCGGCCCGCCATCGTTGAGCAAGTCGGCCCACGAACCGATCCGTGGATCCGGGTGCACGGCAGGTCGTCCCGTCGCCGGATCCCGAATAACGGCCGCGTCGAGCGCATCCTGATCGGCTTGGTCCGGCGGCAGCAGACCCTCCGGCTGCCCGTACGGCCGGCCGTCGCTCAGTGGCAGCCCATTGCCCACCACCCCGGGTACCGGCGGTTGGTAGACGGTGACGTCTCGCTCGGGATCGGCGATCGGCTCGACATTGAACTCTGGCAGGAATTCCGCGCATGATCGGCACGGCGGCCGGTTGCGCCCAAGCTCGTACGTGACGCCGCCGGACCGAGCTGGCTTGATCTGATGCGTGACGATTTTGGCACCCTGTAGCGAGTCCAAGGCGTACTGCTCGAAGGTGCCGGGCTCCCCTGCGTTCCGCCATTGCTGCTCTAGCAGGTATAGCTGATCGGAAACCAGGGCCACCTCGGCACACTTGCCATGCCCGCCGCCCACGCCGTCGACGAGTCTTGCTGCGATCCGGTCCAGTGCAGCCTGCGCGAGCGGATGCACCCGGGGTTGTGTCGGTGGTTTCGTACCCCTGTCGGCGGTCATGCTGGTGTGGGTGGTGATGCTGCCGTCGGGCATCAGCAAGGCACCGGCCATGCCGGGCTGCTTGCTCCTAGAGACCGAGGCGGACTTGACCGCCGTCCGTACGGTCTCGGCAAGCGTCCGGGACGCCTCGATCAGGGCCTGCTCCGCTTCGGGACCGTTGGGGTCGCCGTCCACCGATGTCGGCTCCAGCTGCCAGCTGTGGGTACCGCGTCCGGTCGGTCCCTCCGACCGCCTGAGGGTCTGTGGGTCGACCGCACCGGTCGCCGTCTCGGGGCCGGGGATCGTCGGCCCGCTCTGGACGGTGCCACTGCTGGTGGGCACCGGGATCACGACCGGCCCGTCGGTGCGCTGCTGGGCCGGATCGGTGGGCCCGGAGTTCGGGTCCGTTTCCGTGTCGGCGGTCGGAGCCGCGTCCAGGGACGGCGTCGCCGGCTCGACACCCGCCGTCTGTGCCGGCACCGTCGGGGTGGGCTGGTCGGCCGGCACGGGTGTCGGCGCGTCCGGCCTCGACTGTCCCGGTTGGGCCGGGGTGGCCTGTTGGGCCGGCGTGCCCGGCTGTTGAGTGGGCCCGACCTGTTGCGTGGATGCGGTGGGCTGCGCGGGGTTCGCCGTGGTCGGGCCGGTGGCGGGCGCGAGGGAGACCGAGCCGGCCGTGTTCGCCGCTGTCGGGTTGACGGTCGGTCCGACCGGCGTACCCCGGCCGGGGGTCGGTTGCGTGGCGGTGTTGCCGGGCTGCTGGGTGCCCGTGGTCTGGGTACCGCTCGTGGTCGGCGTCGAGCTGTTGGGGGTGTTCGCCACCTGCGGGCCGGCCGCGGCAGGTGCACCAGTGGGGGACGCCGGGTTCGTCGCGGCGGTCGGGCCCGTTGGCGTAGCCGTGGCAGGAGGTGTCCCTACCGCCGGAGCGGAGGGTGCCGTCACCGGGGCTGCGGTCGCCGTACCCGGTAGCACGGCGGCCGGCATGTCCCCGGTGACGGAGGAGCCAGCGGTGTCGACGTCGGTGACGTCGGATATCGGGCTGCCGGTCGTCGTCCGGCCGGACCCGGTCGAGCCGTCGCCGGCCGGGGCGGCGGTCACCTCCGACGGTGCGGCGGTGACCAGACCGCCGTCGGTCTGAACCGTCGCCTCGCTCGTCGACCGGTCGCTGACGGCGGTTTCGGTGTTCGTATCGGTGCTGGTCCGGTCCGTGCCGGGTGATTCGGTGACCGGCGTGCTCCGGCCATCCGGTGCGCCGCCCTGGTCGTTGGCGGTGGTACCGCCGTCACTGACGGCCGGAGTGCCGTCCGGCGCCGTGGCCGTCACATCGGCAGGGACGGCCACCGGGATGCCGGTGTTGCCGCCGACGTGCGACGGGTCGGCGGTCGTGGCCGTGTCTACGGTCGCCGGCCCGCCATCCGCCGCCGGCCCGCCATCCGCCGCCGGCCCGCCATCCGCCGCCGGCCCGCCATCCGCCGCCGGCCCGCCATCCGCCGCCGGTGCGGCGGAGCCATCGGTCGTCGGTGCCACCGAACCATCCGTCGAGGGGGGTGCGAGGCTGATCGAGCCCGCTCCGCTCTCGGGGACCGTACCGGCGCCGTTCTGGACCGTGCCGCCGCCCGTGTCGGTCGTCCCGGCGCCGGAGCTACCGCCCGCTCCGCTGGAGCTGCCAGCACCGTCCGAACCGGATCCGCCGACGCCCGCCGCGGAGCCACCGCCGGAGGCAGCAGAGCCGCCACCCGCGGCCGAGCCCGTGCCACCACCGGTCGCACCGGCACCCGACGTGGAGCCTCCCCCGGTCGCACCGGCACCGGCGCCGTTGGCACCGCCGCCGAGGTCGCCGAGGCCGTTCGCCCCTCCGACGCCCAGGCCGGGGTCGGTCCCGCCAGCTGGCCCGACATTCGGCGCGACGTCGACCCCCAGCCTGCCGAGGAGTGCGTTCGTGCCCCGCGCCATCAGGTTGCCGGTGGCGCCACCGGCGAGGGTCGCGCCGGTGCGGCCGGCGCCACTGGTGAAGCCGCCCAGGAAGGCGTCCGCTCCCGGCATGGCCCACTGTCCGTTGACCGTGCCGTTGGCGAGCACGCTGGCCGCCGGCGAGATGACGGCGTTCTGGGCGCCGGAGGTGAGGCTGGTGCTGCCCCACCGCACCAGGCCGCTGCCGCGGAAGGAGAGCTGCGACGGGCTGAACGAGAACGGCATGCGGGGCGCCGCCCGCCGACCGGCCCAGTTCATGCCGGTGCCGAGCACCGCGCCGTAGGCGCCACCCACGCCGGCGGTGAGGGTCCGGTTGCCATCCCACTCTCGCCGGGTACCGGTGTGCATCTGGTACGCCTGGGCGCCGACGTCGATGATCAGCTCCTCGCCGATCTCCTCCACCAACTCACGACCGAGGCGATTGAGGCCCCGCCGTAAACCTTGGCTGGTGGCCATCTGGCCGAGCCGGGTGCCGGCCAGCCGCAACGCGGCCCGCATTCCCGCCCGGGTCAGCAACTGCCGACCCATCTGGGCGATCAACCGGCGGAAGGCGATGGTGACCGCCTGCCGGCCACCGGCGAGGATGCCCGGAATGGCACCTGCGGACACCCCGCCCAGCCAGGCCATCAGGAGCGCGACGAAGACCGCGATGACGGTGATGATGACCGCGATCAGCACGGTCAGCTTCGCGTACTCGATCTCCAGAGCGGCCTGGTCGCAGCCGGCGGCGTACGCGGCGGAGATCTCCTGGATCAGCGGCAGACCGGTGTTCGGGTCCACACCGATCTGGTTCCACAAACCGCCGAAGGCCTCGCCGGCACCACCGCCCCAGCTCTGCAGGATCCTCATGACCGCGGGGTCGGCCTGGCCGAGCGTCTCGCTGACCGTGTCGGCCAGCGCCTGCCACGCGTCGGCCAACTCCCGCATGCGATCCTCGTCGCCGCTGGGCCACGCCTCCCCGGCGCTCACCCAGCAGATGGCGTCCCAGACCCACGCGTACTCGCCCAGCGAGTTCCTGGGATTGGGTATCGCCACCCCGAAAGCCCCTCTGTCCGATGCCGACTCGTAGCGGGTGAGCTGCTACTTGTCGTCGCCGCCGAACAGCGTCTTCACCATGTCGTCGGTGTCGACGGTGCCCTCGACCGCGCCCTTGACGGTGGGCCCGAGCACCTCGACCAGCGGCACCAGATCCGCAGCGAGGTCGAGGACCCGCTGCGCCGGCTGATCGTCGCCGCCGAGGTAGTTCTTGTTGAACTCGTTGCCCGGCTCGTCGTCACCCCAGGGTCGTGCGCCGTTGAGCGTCCCGATGGTCGCGGCGAGATTCTGCCAGGTCATGGCGAGCCGAGCACCGGCCGCACCGAGCTCGTTGGCACCCTCCAACGCGGCGTCGGGCTTGACGAAGGTCTCGCGTAGCTCGCTCATCGCCGTTCCTCCCCGGGCAGTTCGCTGTCCAGCTGACGGAAGATGCCGTCGAGATCGTGATCGATGTACGCCTGAAACTGGCTGTCCGGTACGAACGGTCGAACCAGCTTCTCGACCTCAGCCATGGCCTGCTCGGTCGCCCGCCGGATCGTCTCGGTGACCGTCGCGGAAAGCTCCTTCGAGTTGGGCCGGCGGTAGATCCGCGGGTCGAACTCGACCTTCGTCACCTGGCCACGGGGACCGACCGTGACGGTGACCAGGCCGTCTTCGGAGGTGACGGTCGCCTTCACCGTCTTGAGCTGTTGCTGAAGGTCGCCGACGCCTGAGCGCATCCGCTCGAACTGCGCCATCAGCTCGTCGGCCCGGGCGCGCAGCGCCTGTACGTCCATGGCGTTCCTCCCCGCGCAGGTCCCGTCCGCCGTCCACACCGGGGCGTGACAACTCGACGATACTGAATGGGCACGACATCGGCGTGCCCGGTTCGGCTGCCGCCCGCCGCTAGGATGCTGCGGGACCGGTTGACGGGAGGCGTACAGACATGTTCCGGCACCGTCCTGTGGCGACGTTCACGCTGCTGGGAGCCATGTTGGCCGCGCCGCTGACGGTTCCGGTGGCGAGCCCGGCGGCTGCCGCACCGGCAATTTGCGACAATCCGAGCGATCCGGGAGAGGTCAACACCGAGACGCCCTGGCATCAGCGGTGGCTCGCCCCGCAGCGGGTGTGGCCGTTCAGCACCGGAGCGGGGGTGCGGGTCGCCGTTGTCGACTCCGGCACCGACAGCAGCCACCCCCAGCTGGCCGGCCGGGTGGCCACCGGCTTCGACGCCCTGCGCGGCACCCCCGGTGGCGATGTGGACTGCGTATCCCACGGCACCGCCGTGGCCAGCATCATCGCCGCCCGGCAGCAGGACGGGGTCGGCTTCCACGGTCTGGCGCCGGATGTCACGATCGTGCCGATCCGGGTCAGCGAACGCAACGCCAACGAGGGCCCGGGCGCGGGCGGCGACACCGTGACCGGGGCCGTCTTCGGGCAGGCCATCCGACGCGCTGTCGACGACGGTGCCGACGTCATCAACCTGTCGGTGACGCTGTACCAGCCGGACCCGGACGTGGAGCAGGCCGTGCGCTACGCGTTGGCGAGGGACGTCGTGCTGGTCGCCGCCGCCGGCAACCAGCATCAGGACGGTGCCCGCCCGGATCCGCTGCCCTACCCGGCGGCCTACGACGGTGTGATCGGTGTGGGCGCCGTCGACCAGTACGGTGCACGGATCCGGCAGTCCCAGATCGGGCCGTACGTGGACATCGCCGCCCCGGGAGGTGCGGTGGTGGCCGCCACCCGGCTGGTCGGGCACAACACCTTCGACGGGACCAGCTTCGCCGCACCGATGGTGAGTGCGACCGCCGCCCTGATCCGCGCGGCGGAGCCGGACCTGTCGGCCCGGGAGGTCGCCAAGCGGATACTCGCCACCGCAGACCCGGCCCGGGGTGACGCCGCAGGCGGCTACGGCAGCGGGGTGGTCAACCCGTACCGGGCGGTCACCGAACGGCTCACCACCGGGGAACCGGTGGCTCAGCCGCCGCTGCCCGACGTGCCGTACGACGCGGCGGCGCAGGCTCGCGCGGAGCGCTGGGCACTGTTCGGTCGACTGGCGCTCTGGATCGGCCTCGCGCTGGCCACGGTTGCGGTAGGAGTCGCGGTGCTGGCCGCACTGCTGCCGCGTGGCCGCCGTACGCGGTGGCGACCCACCCGTCCATCGGCCTCTCCCCCGACGGAGCCCGAGATCGACGAGCCGGAGGAAGTCTTCTTCCGGGTACCGAGTTCGATGCCGCGCGGCTGACGCGGTCGCGTTGGTCGTGGGACGGTGGCCACGCGCCACCCGCACAACGGGCGATGGCCCGGCGCGGGCCGGGCCATCAGGTGCTGTGGTGCGGGTTCTCAGCCGCCGAACTTCGCGCGGTTGGCCGCCTCGCGGGCCTGCATCTTCCCGGCCGACTCGCGCAGCGCCTTCTCGATCCGACCAAGCAGGTCACGCAGGTCGTTGGCGGCCGACTCCCACTCCGTCTGCCGCTGGAAGTACGCCTCGCGGGCGTCACCGTCCCAGGTGGCCAGCAGCGGAGCGATGCCGGACTTGAGCCCGTCCAGTTCTCCGGTCAGGTTCCGGACCGCTCCACTGCAACTGTCCGCCGCGGCGTTCAACCCGGCGAAGTTGTACCGAATCTCCGTCATGAGTCTTCTCCCCCGTCAGAGCTTCAGCGCCGCGGTGATCTGGCCGGCGGTGGCACCCGCGCTGTCCATGTCGGCCCGGATCTCCTCGTCGCTGACGTCGTAGTCCTTACCGGCAGATCCGACCGCTTCGGCGATCGCCCGCAGCGCGACGTTGAGGCGGGCCATGTCCTGGTCGAACCGCTCCCGCACCTGCTGGAAGGAACCGGCACCCGCGCCCCTCCACTGGTCGTACAGCGGCGCGAGCTGGTCCATCAGCGAGTTGAGATTGCTGGTGAGCCGATCGGCGACGGCATCGACGTCACCCTCGGTCTTCAGCATCAAGCCGGTGTCGGTGTTCATCGACATGGCGGAAGTCACCCCCGTCCTCAGTTGATCGCCCCGATCCGTCGGGGCGCCTGGTCAGTCGGTGCTCGCGCACCATCGTCATACGAACGGTAACGGGTCGTGTCCAGCCCGCGCTAGACCGCAACTCGGCCCGGTTCTCCATTGTGGCTGGTCAGATCACTCCGGGTCGAGCGCAAGTTTCGCCGTCGTGGGATCGAGTACGGGACCTGTCGGCAGCCGGACCACCAGGCTGGCGGGTAGCCGAACCGGCTGCACCTCCGCGTAGCCGAGGATGGCGGGCACCCCCTCCGAAGCGAGCGGGTAGCGATGGCCCAGGTCGGTGACCAGGTTGAGGGTGCCCGTCTCCTGGTCCGGGGAGGAGACCGCGGCAACCAGGACGCCGTGACCCGGCTCGATGACTACCCGGTCGGCGAGTGGGATGCCGTCACCGGTCTGCTCACCGGTGCGCACCGGCTCCCGCACCGCTTGCACCTGCGCGTCGAGCAGCAGCGTCGGCTCGTCCGCGCCCGGTTGGTAGGCCGCGCAGATCGCCGGCTGGTCTCCAGCCAACCGAGCGATCTCCGGCCGCTGCTCCGGCGCGCGATGCCGACCCTGCGCCGGCGCGCCAGCCTTGGGCGCCGCCGCGGCGGTACCGGCGGCCAGTTCGATCGGGTAGGGCCGCGCCTCGCCCGGGTAGGCCAGCTGGGTCTCCGTGTCAGCCAGCACCACATCCGCCTGCAGCGGGGTGATCGGCACCAGGCGCGTCCGCTCGGCGAGGTAGTACTGGCGGCTGCCGCCCTGACTCTCCACCACGAAGACCTGACCGACCCGAGCATCCGGCAACGCGGTCGAGGAAGCTCCCCGGTCGGCCACCCGTCGAGGCGCGATCGGCTCACCGGCCGGCAAGGCGTTCAACCACGCACCGCCCACCTCCACCACCGGCTCGGCGCTCAAGGTGAGACCCTCCAACACGATCTTCTCGCTGCGGATCTCGTACCGGTGGTCGTGCCAGACCAGGTGCAGCCGGTCCGTCTTGCGGTCGCGTACCAGCAGGGCGCTGTCACCCGGATCCCGTCCCCCGCCGGGCGCCCGCCCGACGGTGAGCACGGTGGTCGCGACGACACCGCCGGCCGCGTTACGCGCCGGCTGGGTGCAGAGAGTCCAGGGCCCGTCCAGGATGCGGCTGGCCGGGGGCAGCGCGTCCGGGGCGAACGGAATGCCGATGCGCGGGCCCCTCGGGGTGCCGACGAGCGAGTTCCGGGAGACCGAGACGGTCGGTGCCGCGGTCTCCATCGCCAGCAGCGCGGAGGCGTAGTTGAGCACCGGGTGCAGCCGGCCCTCCCGGTACAGGTAGCGGGTGCCGGTCTCCTTCTCCAGGATGACCGCGCCGCCCTCCTTCCACTTGGTCGCGCCGCCGGGCCGCAACAGGCCGTACACCCCCACCGCGGCCAGACAGAGCACGGCCACCATGACACTGGCGAAGCCGGCACCACCCAGTCGGCGGAACGGTGCCGCCTCCGGGTCAGGCTCGCGCGCCACCAGCGCGGAGGTCATCCGCTGAACGAAGAACTGGTACGACTGGACCTGGTCCCGCCGCGACGGCATGGCAGCCTCCCCTGGCGTACGCCCGCACGGTCACGAGCGCCGGACCGCGGTGCCTACCATAGGCACGGCGTCGAGCCGCCCGGTGCCCGCATCCGGTGTCGGCCGGCGGAACCGACGACGGCAGCCCGAGGAGTCCTTCGATGATCAGCCGCGACGAGGCCCTGGCCATCGCCCGCGAATGGGCCCGTGCGGGCAAGCCTGGGCCGGCGCCCGAAGTCGATCTGTACGAGTTCGACCTCGGCTACGTCGTCTGGCGCGTTCTCCCGGCTGCGCCCCCCACTGAAGGGCCACCCGCGCCGCCCTCTGCCACTGGCTATCCCCTAGCCGTCGTCGATCGGCAGACCGGTGAATTGTCCAGCTGGCGTTCACTACCGCCGTCGCTGGTTGCCGAGGAGTACACGCAGCACCGGGCCGCCGAGGGACGTTTTCCGCCCGACGTGCGGCACGTGTTGGACAAGGCAGGCTGGTATCCCGGCCGAGACGTGACCTCGGCGGTGAACCACTGGATGGTCCGCTTCGCCGACGAACTGGCCGGGCTCGAGTGCTCACCCGTCGCCCGAGCCGCGCTGGTCGAGTTCGGTGGTCTCCAGTTGCCGCAGTTCGGCCGGAGCGGCCGCCTGGGTGGCGGCTTCATGAGCTTCATCCACCCCACGCTGGGCGGAGTGGTCACGGAGGCAGCTCGGGACTTCGCCGAGGAGTTCGACAACCCCGTCTACCCGATCGGCAACAACGAGGACGGGCCGTCCGAGTTGGTCGCCGACGCGCAGGGGCGGGTCTTCATGCTGCACTGGGCCGACGATTTCTTCGTCGGCCCAGACATCGACTCCGCCATTGTCAAGCTGATTCGCGGTGGGCCCATGTCTGAGGCCCACGATCGCGACTGGTGATCCTGTGCGGGCTGTCGTCGCCGCTCGAGCCGATGGCTGTCGTGGACGGAGGCATCCATGAGGAGTTCGATGATCAGCCGCGACGAGGCCCGGGCCATCGCCCGCGAATGGGCCAGTGCGGGCAAGCCGGGGCCCGCGCCCGAAGTGGACCTCTACGAGTTCGACCTGGGCTATGTCGTTTGGCGCGTTCTCCCGGAAACGGGCGTCGTTGACGGCGTGCCCATACCGCCCCCGTCGACGGGGCATCCGCGAGCGGTCGTTGACCGCGAAACCGGTGAGGTATCCCAATGGGCGTCGCTCTCCGCACCAATGGTGGCCGAAGAGTATGCACTCTACCGGGCAGCCGAAGGACGGTTTCCCCCCGACGTGCGACGGGTGCTGGACCGGGCCGGTTGGTTTCCCGGTCGTGACTTCAGCGCCGGAGTGAACCACTGGATGGTCAGCTTCGCGGACGAACTGGCTGGATTGGAATGCCCGCCGATCGTCCGGGCAGCACTGATCGAGTTCGGCGGCCTGGAGCTGCCGCAGCTCGACAGACCCGGTGAACCGGAAGGTGGCTTCACCAGCTATCTCTTTCCAACCGTGGGCGAAATCGTCACGGACAAGGCACGGGCTTTCGCGGTGGAGTTCGACAACCCGGTCTATCCGATCGGGAACAACGAGGACGGACCGTCGGAACTGGTCGCCGACGCGCAGGGAAGGGTGTTCATGCTGCACTGGGCCGACGACTTCTTCGTCGGCCCAGACATCGACTCCGCCATCGTCAACCTGATCCGAGGTACCGAGATGTCCGAGGCCAGCGACCGCGACTGGTGACAGAGGCGTCAGCCGTTGATCGCCCGCATGAACGCGTACAGGCCCAGCACGCTGCACGCGACCGGAACCACCGCCAACTGGAGCAGGATGTCGAACACATCGCCGAGTCGGGCCAGTCGGGGCGACGGGGCGCGCCGGCTGTAGGCGAGCCCGGCGGCGGCCGACAGTCCGGCCGCGACCAGGGCGATGGGCAGCACGGCCAGCACCCGGGCCCCGGTCGACGCGTCGGCCGCGCCGATCAGGGGCAGCAGGCCCAGGCCCACCAGACCGACGGCCAGCATCGGCACCCGGTGTCGGACCGTCGACACCAGTCGGGCGCGCAGCAGGTAGCCCAGCGAGATGATGCCGGCGAGCAGCAGGGCGGAGAGCGTGCCGGTCGCGGTGAGGACGATCAGGCCGGCGATGGTGACGACGAACGCTCCGAAGACCATGCCGGTGAAGACCTCGTCGGCTCGGGCGGTGGCCTGGTAGATCACTTCACGCTTCGGCTGCGGCTCGTCGCGCAGCAGGTCCTCGGCGGTACGCGGCAACGCCGGCATCGGCATCTTGCCGAGCCGTACGGAGACCAGCGGCATGGCCGGCAGCAGCAACACCACCGCACCGACCACGATCGCGCTGCCCTGCGCGGCGTCCATCGAGCCGAGCGCGATCATCCCGCCGACCATGCCCCAGAAGCCGACGAAGACCGCGGCCACGAAGACCCTCGTCGCATCGCCCACGCCGAGCAGCCCGAGCAGCCCGGAGAGCAGCAGCACAGCGGAGCCGAGCAGCACGTGCGGGGCACCCAGCGCCCAGACCGACTCGCCGGTGCCGATCACCAGCACGCCGCCGACGAAGGCGTAGGGCAGCCCGGCGGCGGCGACGACCGCACCGGCGAGCGAGTCGGCCATCGCCCGGGACAGCACGATCCCGCAGACCAGCAGCAGGCCGGCCGTGCCGAGGGCAACCACACCGCCGAGCCAGCCGGGCTCCTCGGACGTCACGATCACGACGAGGCCGAGCAGGAGCAACACGCCGGCCACGATCAGGCCGGTCAGCCGGGTCGCGAAGGGGCTCCAGGCCACCCCGCGCCGTCGGGCACCGTCGGCGACGGCTTCCATCAGGTCGTCGTACGCCAGCTCCGGCCACTCGGTGCGGCGCGGCACCAGGTGCAGCGTCTCGCCGTCCCGGACGTTCTGCGCGGCGAGCGTGCGGGCCAGGTCGACCGGACTGCCGTCGCCACGGCGCAGCATCCAGCCTCCGTGGCTGGTGCCGTCCGACGGCTCCTCGTCGGCCTGTCGGAGCACCGCGGGCAGCAACCCGACGAGCGGCAGGTGCTCGGGCAGGGCGAGATCCAACCGGCGGTTGGGGGCGACGACGGCGATGCGCGCGAGTCCGGTTCCGGCCTGGGTGACCACTATCGACCCCTCGGTACGAGGAGCGGGCCGGCGGCCCGCGGCTGTCCTGACGGGCAAAGGCTACCTACCATGTGCCGGTGACGCGGGGGCGGTTCACCGCGGCGCACCGAGGCGACGGAGGTCTGTCACGTGAGCACGGTGGTCGTCAAGCGACCTGCCCGCCAGCCGGAGCCGGAGTACCCCTCCGGTGAGGTGCTGCTGGACGCGCCGCCCGAGGTGCCCGCGCCGAGCGGCAAGGCGTGGGGGCAGATGCTGATGCTGCTGCCGATGCTCGCCGGCTCGTTCGCGATGGCCCTGATGTTCGCCGGCCGGGGCGGATCGACCCTCGGGTACGTCACCGGTGGCCTGTTCGGACTCTCCGCCATCGGGATGCTCGGGTCACAGCTGACGAACAACTCCGGCGGACCGGGCAAGCAGGAGATGCTGCAGAAGCGCCGCGAGTACATGACACATCTGTCCCGTCAGCGGCGCCGGGTGCTCAAGACGATCCGCAAGCAGCGCGAGGCGGCGTTCTACCGGCACCCCGACCCGGACATCCTCTGGTCCCTGCCGCTGGGCCCCCGGCTGTGGGAGCGTCGTCGTGGCGACGTGGATTTCGCCACCGTACGCATCGGCCTGGGGCCACAGGAGCTGGCGACTCCGCTGGTGCCGCCGCCGGCCACGTCGCTGGAGAAGCTGGAACCGATGTGTGCCCTCGCGCTACGCCGGTTCCTCACCACCTACGGCGAGGTGCCCGACCTGCCGGTGACCATGGCGCTCAACGGATTCGCCCGGGTGCACCTGCGTGGTGACACCGACGCCGCCCGGGGCATGGTCCGGGCGGTGCTCGCCCAGGCCACCGCGTTCCACGCGCCCGACGACATGCTCGTCGCGATCTGTGTGGCGCCGGACCGGCGGGCGGACTGGGAATGGACGAAGTGGCTGCCGCACGCGCTGCACCCGTCCCGCACCGACGCGCTCGGCCAGTTGCGACTGGTGGCACCGTCGGTCACCGGCCTGGAGGCGATGCTCGACGACGTGCTGGCCAGCCGGCCCCGGTTCAACGCCAGTGGCGGTACGCCCCAGGTCGCCGGGCCGCACGTGCTGGTGGTCATCGACGGTGGCGACACCGCCGGTTCGGATCATCTGATGACCGAGGGTGGGGTGGAGGGCGTCACCCTGCTCGACCTGTCCACGCCGGCGCCTCGCCTGCTCGATCGGGCCCGGCTGGTGCTGGAGGTGGCGGCGGACCGCGGGTTGCACAGCATCACCGTGGACGGTCCGGCCGAGATCGGCCGGGCCGACGAGTGCCGGGTGGCCGAGCTTGAGACGTTGGCCATGCAACTGGCTCCACTGCGCCTCTCCGCCGCCTCGCGGGGCGGGGGCGACACTCCGCTCACCACCGAGCTGGGCCTGGCGGAGCTGCTCGACATCGGCGATCCGTACGAGTTCGACGTGGACCGGGCGTGGCAGCCGCGCCCCAACCGCGACAAGCTGCGGGTGCCGATCGGGGTGGGTGCCGACGGTGGGCCGGTGGAGCTGGACCTCAAGGAGTCGGCGCAGGACGGCATGGGGCCGCACGGGCTGCTCATCGGCGCGACCGGTTCCGGCAAGTCCGAGCTGCTGCGCACGTTGGTGCTCGCGTTGGCGGCCACCCACTCCTCGGAGAGCCTCAACTTCGTACTCGTCGACTTCAAGGGTGGTGCCACCTTCACCCGGCTGGACGGCCTACCCCACACCAGCGCGGTGATCACCAACCTGGCCGACGAGTTGCCGTTGGTGGATCGGATGACCGACTCCATCAACGGCGAGCTGGTCCGTCGGCAGGAGCTGCTCCGCGCGGCCGGCAACTACGCCTCACAGCGGGACTACGAGAAGGCCCGGGCGGCGGGCGCACCACTGTCGCCGCTGCCGAGCCTGCTCATCATCTGCGACGAGTTCTCCGAGCTGCTGACCGCGAAGCCGGACTTCATCGACATGTTCGTGCAGATCGGTCGGGTCGGTCGGTCCCTCGGGGTGCACCTGCTGCTGGCGAGCCAACGGCTGGAGGAGGGCCGGCTGCGGGGGCTGGACACGCACCTGTCGTACCGGATCGGTCTGCGGACCTTCTCGGCGATGGAGTCGCGGGTGGTGCTGGGGGCCACCGACGCGTACGAGCTGCCCCGTTCTCCGGGGCACGGATACCTACGGTTCGGCACCGAGCCGTTGATCCGGTTCAAGGCCGCGTACGTCTCCGGCACCTACCGCAGCAAGACGGCGGCGGCGGTCGCGGCCGGTGACGGCGAGGACCGGGTCCGCGAGTACACCACCAGCTACGTGGCACCCCCGGTGACCCGCGCGCCCAGGGAGGAAGTGGCGCCGGAGCCGGCCGACGGGGTGGGCGAGAGTGTGCTGGACATCCTGGTCGGTCGGCTCGCCGGTCGGGGCAAGCCCGCGCACCAGGTGTGGCTTCCCCCGCTGGCCGAGCCGCCGACGTTGGACCAGCTGCTGCCTCCGATGACGGCCGATCCCGCTCGTGGCATCACCGTCGCGCACGCCGGCCTGCTCGGCGAGTTGCAGGTGGCGGTCGGCATTGTCGACAAGCCGTTCGATCAGCGCCGCGACGTGCTCTGGTTCGACCTGGCGGGCTCGGCCGGCCATGCGGTGATCGTCGGCGGCCCGCAGAGCGGCAAGAGCACCCTGCTGCGGACGGTCGTCACCGCCCTGGCACTGACCCACACGCCACGGGAGACCCAGGTCTACTGCCTCGACCTGGGCAGCAGTGCCCTGTCGTCGCTGCGCGACCTGCCGCACGTCGGCTCGGTGGCGACCCGCCTCGACGCCGGCCTGGTCCGGCGTACCGTCGCCGAGCTGCAGCTGCTGATGGGTGAGCGGGAGCGGCGGTTCGCCGAGCGCGGGGTGGACTCGATGGCCGAGTACCGGCGGGCCCGGCGGCACGGCCAGCACGACGACGACCCGTTCGGCGACGTCTTCCTCGTCATCGATGGTTGGGCCACGCTGCGCACGGAATTCGAGGACCTCGAACCGACGATCAACGACATCGCCAACCGGGGTCTCTCCTTCGGCATCCATCTGATCGTGACCGCGAGTCGGTGGATGGACCTGCGACCGGCCGTCCGGGACGTCTTCGGCACCCGGCTGGAGTTGCGGCTGGCCGACGCCAGCGACTCCAACCTGGACCGGCGGGCGGCGATGAACGTGCCGGAGAAGTCACCGGGCCGGGGCATCACGCCGGACGGGCAGCAGTTCCTGGCGGCGTTGCCCCGAGCGGACAGCGCGCAGGAAGCGGAGACCCTGCCCGAGGGCGCCCGGAAGTTGGTCACCGACCTGGCCGCCGCCTGGCAGGGGCCGGGAGCGCCGCCGATCCGGTTGCTGCCGCCCGTGGTGCCGTACGGCAGCCTGCCCAACACCGGCCGCCCGGGGATCCCGATCGGTATCGCCGAGGTGGACCTTCAGCCGGTGCACGTGGACTTCGCCGCCGATCCGCACTTCATCCTGTTCGGTGACGGCGAGTCGGGTAAGAGCACCTTCCTGCGGGCGCTGGCGCAGACGATCGTCGACCGCAACGAGCTGACCGAGGCTCGATTGGTCATCGTCGACTACCGGCGGAGCCTGCTCGGCGACATCGACACGCCGCACCTGATCGGGTACGGCTCGACCGCCCAGGTCACCGAGAGCATCGTCACCGAGGTGGCCACGGTGATGCGCGACCGGCTACCACCGCCGGACATCAACGCCGAGCGGCTGCGGGCCCGCGACTGGTGGAAGGGTCCCGACCTGTACGTGCTCGTCGACGACTACGACCTGGTGGCCGGCGCCGGTAGCAACCCGTTGACCCCGTTGCTGGAGTTCCTGCCGCAGGCCCGCGACATCGGCCTGCACGTGGTCATCGCCCGGCGTACCGGCGGTGCCAGCCGGGCGCTGTACGAACCGGTGCTGATGCGGCTCCGGGAGATCAGCACGCCCGGCATCGTGATGTCCGGCAACCGGGACGAGGGGGTGCTGCTCGGCACCGTCCGGCCGGGGCCGCTGCCGCCGGGCCGGGGTTGGCTGGTGTCCCGGCGCGGCGGTACCCGGTTGGTGCAGCTGGTGCACCTTCCGCCCCGCTCCTGAGTCCGCTACGGGGTTGCCCGATCGGGCTACTGTCGGCCAGAGTGGACTTACAGAGCGCGGCTGCCTGACCCCCGACCAGTCGGAGACGGAAGCAACCGCGCCGGCATCGTGTGAGCGAACGGGGGAGGGAACATGGGCGACGAGTGGCTCGTCGACGAACAGATCGACGTCGACATCCAGCAGCTGAAGGATTTCGCGCTGGCCATCCAGAAGGAAATGGAGCAGAACTTCCAGCCCAGTTTTGACAACGGCCTCCGGCCCATGCTGACCGTGCAAGCGCCGTTCGGCGGCGGCGGGATGAAGGAGGCCGCGTTCTTCCGAGGGCGGCACGACGAGAGCCGGATGGCCGTTTCCCAGCTGATGGGCGATGTGATGAAGGGTCTCGTCGCCCTCAGCACGGCCGCCATGTCGATCTCGGCGGAGTATCTCACCGGGGACGCGCTCGCCGAGGCCACAAACGTCGACGTCTACAACGCGTTCTCCGCGGTGGACGGCCAGGAGACGCTCAGCGGTCTCTGGCAGCAGGGCGAGGGGGATCCCACGGAGCGGATCCCCGCGGAGGCCGTCGACCCGACGGCCATGTCGCCCTACGCGGGCATGGACTCCTGCCCGACCGGTGACGAGCGCGAGGAGACCCCGCAGTGGGCCCAGCGAGAGGTCGTCGGTGAGGGCTCCGGTGCGTACGTGATCCAGGGCGATTCGGAGCAGATGCACGGTGACGACCTCGCGCTGGACCAGACGAGCATGCGGTGATGGTCGGCTCGGGCGCGGAAGCTGAGGAGCGGGGATGAGCGACTACTACGGCTGGCAGCCGCCCAGCTACCACATGTACTCCGGCGTGTCGGACGACTACGCGGCCGAGCGGGCTGCCCAGTCCACGCCGTACGAGCCGACGGCCTGGGGCGACGTCACCATCGAGCAGATGTGGGAGTACGTCCGCAAGGAGAGCGACGAGCGCACCACGGCGCTGGCCGACATGTGGCGGCGGGCGGCCAGCCTGCTACAGACCACCCGGGACAATCTCCAACGTCACGCCGACTCGCTCAACGCGAAGTGGAGTTCCCCGGCCGCCCGGGTCTTCATGTCCCGGGTGGGCGCGACGCTCCACTCGCTCGACGAGTGGCGGGACGTGGCCAGCAACAACGCCACCGGCCTCGACCAACTCGCCAGCAAGATCGGGACTGCTCAGCAGGACATGAGGGAGCTCTGGCTGGAGTACCAGGCGGAGCAACGACGGCAGCAGCAGATCTACGACGAGGACAAGGCCGAGATCACCTTCGGCGACATCTTCGGCGACCGGCACAAGTCGCACGAGGACGTCCAGCGGGAGTTCCACCAGCGCGCCAGGGACATCGCCAAGCCGCTGGCCGATCTTTACATCGACGTCTACATCTCGAACATCTCCCGTGGTGGGAAGTTCAAGGGCCCGACCGACGCGGTCATCAACAAGCCGGGGCTGCCCGGCGGGCCGGGAGCGCCGGGAGGGCCACCAGCGGCACCCGGAACGCCCGGGCCGGCGCCGAACCGGCCCGACATGCCCAACCGGCCGGATCTGCCGGCTCGGCCCGGTGGGGGCGACGCGCCGGCCGGTGCGGCGCCACCACCGCCAGCCAATCTTCCGGAGGGCGTCGGTCTGGCCGGCGGCGCCGCCGCGCCGGTCGCCCCACCGCCGACCGCCCCGCCGGTGACCACCGCGCCCACCGCCCCGGTGACACCGGGTCCGGTGGTGCCGCCGGTGGCGCCACCCGGGCCGCGGCCGGGCAACCCCGGCCTGTCCGCTCCGAACTCAACGCGACCGAACGCGCCCCGGACCACCCTGCCGGGTGCGGGCGGTCCCGGCGCGCCTGGCGGCCGTGGGCCGGGGCCCAACCGGCCCACCCTGCCCGGTGCCGGCGGCCCGGGCAGCGGGTCCGGGGCACCGGGCGGTGGCCGGCGAGGCGCCGCGCCGAACCGCCCGACCCTGCCCGGCAACACCGGCGGCGGCGCGCCCGGTGGTGGCCGAGGTCGGCCTGGTCCGGGCAGCCGGCCGGGTGCCGCGACCACCCCACCGCCGTCGAGTCCACGTCTGCCCGGCTCCACCGCCCGCCCCGGTCAGCGCGGTGCCGCCCCCGGGCGTCCAGCCGCACCTCCGCCGAGCCTCGGCGGTCAGCGAGGTGCCACGCCGGGCGGGTCGCCCGGGGCCGGGTCGCCGCTGAGCGGCAAGCCCACAACCGGCAAACCGGCGGCCGGCAAACCGGCAGCCGGCGGGAAAACTGCCGGTGCCCGACCCGATCTGAGCGGACGCGCCGGTGCGGGCACCGGCCGACCCGTGCCGACGACCGGGCCGGCTCCCTCGCTGGGTGGCCGACGCGGTGGCCCGACCGCCCCGGCTCCGCGTAAGGGTGCGCCGCCCGACGGCGACCAGGAGACCTGGGAGTACGGCGACGGCGACGACGAGCTCTGGGTCACCGAATCGTCAGCCGTCGGCGTGGTGGAGGCTCCGACGGAGCACCGGCCCCGGGAGCAGGGCAAGGCCCTCGGCCACAGCTGATGTGTTGCGGGTCGGTCACCCGGTGATGGGTGGCCGGCCCGTACCATGCAGTGACCGTCCGACCTGGCCGTCCCGGCTATGGCCCGACAGAGGAAGGTAGACGGGCATGCGTGTCCTAGCCCGATCGGCAGCCATCTTGGCGATCACCGCCGCGAGCGTCCTGGTGCCCCTGGGGCTGCCTGCGGCACCCGCCCTGGCCGATTCCACAAGGGACAAGTCGTGGCACCTGAAGGCCCTGGAGATACCTGAGCTGCACAAGATCACCCAGGGCGAGGGTGTCGTGGTGGCGGTGATCGACACCGGGGTGGACGCGAAGCACCAGGACCTCAAGGACAACGTCCTGCCCGGGGTCGACTTCTACGACGAGGATGCCAAGGGCCGAGTCGACCGGGTGGGCCACGGCACGTCCATGGCTTCGTTGATCGCCGGTCACGGGCACGGGCCGGGCAAGCGTGACGGCGTGCTCGGCATCGCCCCGAAGGCCAAGATCCTGCCGGTGACCATCAAGAGCGAGCGGAGCCCGCTGATCCAACCGACCGCGATCGCCGCAGGGATCAACTGGGCGGTCGACCACGGGGCCGACATCATCAACGTTTCGCTGTCCAGCAGTTTCAACGACGAGCTGAACCGAGCCGTCGAACGGGCCTACCAGCGCAACGTGATCGTCGTGGCGTCCGTCGGCAACCGCCAGGATTCGATCATTGGCAACCCGGCCTCACACCAGAACGCCATGGCTGTCAACGGCACCGCCCGCAACGGCACGATCAGCAAGGAGGCTTCCCTACCGGCCGAACAGGTCGACATCGCCGCGCCGGGCGAGGACATCGTCCACGCCGTGCCCGGCAACGGTTACGAGACCGGGCTCGGCAGCAGCCTCAGCACGGCCCTCGTCTCCGGCGCGCTGGCGTTGGTGCGGGCCGAACATCCGGACCTGAACGGCTACCAGATGTTCCAGCGCCTGCTGGAGACCACTCGTGATGAGGGCGAGCCGGGCCGCGACCTGCACTACGGGTGGGGCGCACTCGACATCCGGCAGGCGGTGACCGGTGAGCCGGACGGCCGGGGCAACCGCCCCACCGCCACCGCGCCAAACGTGCAGCAGTGGGCCGACCCTCGCGAGCGTGAGGACGGCATCCTGATCTTCGTGTGGGCCGTGATCATCGCCGTGTTCCTGCTCATCGTCGGCGGGATCGTGGGCACCGTCATGTTGCTGCGGGGCCGCACACGCCGACGTCGGACGGAGTCGGCCGACGAGGAGTCGCCGGCGGCCTCCGGTGCTGTTGCGCCGGCGGCCGGAGGCTCGGCGACGCCGGCCGGCGGCACCGGTCAGGCGGCCGACGGCAGCGACGACGTCGTCTGGCAACGCCCGTCCGGGTGACCCGATCGCACCGAGGAGGCTTCCATGTCGTCTTCCGCGCCGGCCGGCGAGTCTCCCGACCTCGGCCCGGCCCCGGGCACGTTTCCCGGCACACCCTCCTCGACGCCACGTCGGCGGCCGGTCGTCGTCACCATCGCCGCCCTGCTGATGGTGCCCTCGATCGTCACCTGGCTGATCGCCGGGTTCGCCTTCTTCCGGGCGATGCTGCGCGCCGAGGGCGACGGGCTGGGCAAGATCCTGGTGGTGGGCATCGGTGCCGGCGTCCTCGCGATCGCGTTGCTTGTGGTGCTGCTCGCGGCCATGGGGATCTTCATGGCCTGGACCGGCGACAATCCGGCCGGGCTGGCCGTGCCGGCCGGGTTCACCTTCGGGCTCTTCGTCGTCGTCATCGTCACGCTGCTGGCGCAGGGCAAGCTCAGCTTTCAGCCGACGATGGTCACGCCGCTGGTGGTGGGCGGGCTTGCCGGCGTGTCGCTCATCCTGATCAAGAGTCCGCCGGCGCGGGCCTGGTTCGCCAGCCGTGGTGGCTAGCGACTAGGCCGGGGACCAGCGGCGGGCGGTGGCGTCGAAGCGGGCCAACAGTTCGTCCCGGCCGTCCGCGTGCAGACAGCGCAGCTCGGTGCCGTCCGGTACGACAATCGACTCCATCCGCGGCTGGCCCCGACCCCACTCGTCGGGTGTGGCCTCGCCGGGCGGCCAGCGCAGCACCGTCACCCACTCGTCGGACTCCTCGAACGGAGAGCCCTCACCGAGCAGCCCGAGCCGTCGGTACAGCCGGCTCGGTGTGTCCCGTCCCGGTCCGTGCCAGGCGTGCACCAGTCCAGCCGCCCGGTCGTATCCGTCGTCCAGGTAGGACGTCAGGTAGCGGTGCGGGATGACAAGTTGCAGCAGCAGCGGTGCGGCAGGGTCGGGACCGTCATCATCGGCTTCGGGTGCCGGACGGGGCACCGGCCCCCCCACCGCCGACGGGTTGGCGTATCTTGCCGTGTCGCGGCGCGCCTGCTCCTGCTTGGCTGCCTCGTCGATGACCTGTCGCAGCTCGCCGAGCCAGTCGCGCAACGTCAGCAGCGCCTCGCCGGGTAGCGCCGCGGCCAGCGGCGTCTCTGGATTCACCAGCAGCTGCCAGGAGATGTCCGGCCAGTGGTCGGTGAGCTGGAGGCTGCTGACCACCACCAGGTCATGCTCGCCCAGGACCTGTCGCAGCCGGGCTTCCGAACTGAACACGGGCAGACTGACCCGGCCCTGCTCGTCGGGCAGGGTCCACCACGGGAACTCGGGATCGGACAGATCGCGGGTCGCCGGTCCGTCCGGGTCCACCGGCAGCACCAGTTCGGCTCGGAGCAGTGCGGCCATCAGGGCGTTCGGGTCCTGCCCGCGGACCGCCTCGCGCAGCGGTCGCTCGGCCTCCATGACCGGCTCCGTCAGGGCCCTGAGCTCGTCAGCGGCCAGCCGGATGCCGATCGGCAACCCGGCGTCGATCGCCAACATCCATTCGTCGTCCGGCCAGTCGACGGCGAGGTCGACCAGGCTCGACACCCGGTAGCTCACCGACTGGCCGGGCAGCCCGGCGGCGATTGCCGCCGGCGAGGTGTACGCGAGCACGTGCGTGACGCCGTCGTGCTGGCCGGTCGCCCAGGCCACCGTTTCCCGGCCGGCCGCCGCGCCGGGCGACACGGGCAGCAGCAGCGGACCGGTGACGAGTTCGGTCAGGAAGCCTTCCCGGTCGTCGGCCTCGGCGGCGGCCAACAGCGCTTGCTCGGCGGCGGTGCTCGGCTGCCAGCCGGTCACCAGGTGCCGTCCGCCCGTACCCGCAGGGGGCGGTGACCGAGCACGAGCGTGGTGAGCGCCTCGTCGAGATCCGCACCGAGGAACCAGTCCCCGGTGTGGTCCAGCACGAACACCCGGCCGTGCTCGTCGAGAGCCAGGATCCCGCTGCCGTCGCCCTCCTCACCCAGTGGGCTCAACGGCGCACCGATCGCCTCGGCAAGCTCGGCGAGGGTGTCCACCGAGTGCCGCACCAGGAACGGGTCGAGGTGGACGTCGCTCGGTGCGACCTGTTCACCTTCACCCTGCGGGCGTACCCGCAGACCACCGAACTCGGCGTACGCCTCGATCGCCCGTGCCGTGACGGTGTGCTGACGACCACCGGGGGTGGCGTGGGCGGCGATCCGCAGCCCCCACTCGCGGCCCCGGCTCTGGTCGGACCGGTCGGGCGACCAGCCTGCGGCGGCGAGGGTCTGTGCCACCAGGGGCGGAAAACGTTCAGTCATGCCAGCGCCTCCACACCGAACCAGTCCAGCAGCGCGGCGCAGGAACGGCAGGGCGGCTGCACCTGGCCGTGGCGCGGGTCACCCTCCTCCCGTACCCGGGTCACCCGGACCTTCGCGCCCCACAGCAGCGCGCGGGCTCTGGCCGCGTCGAGCGGTGGGCCGCCGGCCTCGGCCGCGTAGAGCCGGTCGGAGATCAGCACCGCCTCGGCGCACCAGCCCGCATAGCGCTCGCGTTGCTCGACGGGCAACCCGTGCAGGAAACGCCGGACCACCGGATGCAGGTCGGGGGCCAGGTCGCCGCGTACCGAGGTGTGCGTGTGGACGGTGCCGTCGGCCAGCAGCGCGCCGGCCGCCAGCGGCAGCATTCGTGGCTGCGCCATCCCGTCCTCCCGGTTGTCGACAGGGGATTCCCGGCGAGGTTTCGCCCGGCCCGCCAGCGAGCCTAACCGTCACCGGGCACCCCGACGGGGGTGGTGTGCGGGCACCACTGGCATCGAGGGGCTCACACCGCGTCGACCGCCTGGGATATCGTCGGTCCAGCCCTCTCCTCGCCGTCCAGAGCCGGAGCCATGACGCGCACCCTTCTCGTCTCCCCGGATCAGCCCGGTGCCTACCCGTCCATCGGGGAGGCACTTGCGGTGGCCACCGACGACGCGGTCGTCTCGGTCAGCCCCGGCACCTACCACGAGGCCCTGTTCGTCAACGATCGTGCCGTCAGCGTGGTCGCGGCGCAGGGCCCGGGCACGGTCACCATCGACGCGTCCGCCGGGGCTTACCCGACGGTGTCCTGCAACTCGGGTCGGTTGGAGCTGCGCGACCTGGTCCTCAGGGCGGGTGACGCACCGGTCGTGGTGGCCGACCGGGCGCGGCTCACCATGACCGGGTGCGAGCTGAGTGCCGGCTTCGGCGCGGCGATCCAGGTGGCCGGCCGGTCCGAGTTCACCCTCGACCGTTGCCGGGTGACCGGCGGACGGTACGGCCTGGTGGTGGAGGATTCCGACGGTAGCGTCGAAGGCTGCGAGTTCACCGATCTGAGCGAGGACGGCATCATCGTGCGGATCGGCGCGGCCCCGACCATCCGCACCAGCACGGTGACCCGCTGCGGCAACCGGGGCATCTACATCTACCAGTACGGCCGGCCCACCATCGAGACCTGCGACATCTCCCAGACCGGACAGGCCGGTGTGGCGGTGGTCCATCAGAGCGCCCCGGTGCTGCGTCGCTGCCGGATCCGCGACACCCGCGGGCCGGCGGTCTCCTTCGCCCGGGGTTGCCGCGGCACCGTCGAGGAGTGCACCACGGAGAACACCGGCCAGCCGGCGATCGAGATCGCCGAGGGAGCCGAGCCGACCGTCGTCGAGGGCACCGTGAACCGGAAGGCCGCCTTCGGCGCCGACGCCGCCCGCGCGACCACCGGTCAGGACGCCGCCCGGGTGGAGAAGCTGCTGGCCGAGCTGGCGGCGATGGTCGGCCTGGAGTCGGTGAAGGAGGAGGTACGCGCTCTCATCGACGAGATCCAGGTCAACGAGTGGCGGCGCAGTGCGGGGCTGCCCGTCGGTGCGGTCAGCCATCACCTGATCTTCGCCGGTGCCCCCGGCACCGGCAAGACCACCGTGGCGCGTATCTACGGTGACCTGCTGGCGGCGTTGGGCGCACTGCCCGGCGGCGCCTTCCGGGAAGTCTCCCGACGTGACCTGGTAGGCCAGTACATCGGCCACACGGCCGAGAAGACCGCCGCCGCGTTCGAACTGGCGCGCGGCGGTGTGCTCTTCATCGACGAGGCGTACACCCTGTCCCGGTCGTCGGGCACCGGCGGCGACTTCGGGCAGGAAGCCATCGACACGCTCGTCAAGCTGATGGAGGATCACCGGGACGAGATCGCCGTGATCGCGGCCGGCTACACCGGTGAGATGCTGCAGTTCCTCGATGCCAACCCCGGTCTGGCCTCCCGCTTCGCCAAGACCGTGGAGTTCGGCAACTACTCCCCGGAGCAGTTGGTGGTCATCGTGGAACGAATGGCCGGCGGCGACGAGTACCTGCTCGCCGACGGCGTCTCCGAGGTGCTCCGCGAGCACTTCGGCACCATCGAGCGGGACCAGAACTTCGGCAATGCCCGGGAGGCGCGCAAGCTTTTCGAGGGTGTCCGGAAAGCGCAGGCCCAGCGGTTGCGGCAGTCCGGCCAGCGACCGAGCCTCGACGAGTTGCGGACCGTGACCGTGGCCGACGTGCGCGTCGCGATCGGGCGATGACGATGCGGCGCCGGGCAGGGAGGGACGCGCGGTGACGCAGCCGGGTGCGGCGCAGCCGGGCGAGCCGGGTTGGCAGCATCACCCGGGGGCGGCGGCACCGCCGCCGCAGCAACGCCTGCCCCAGTCGGGCGCGGTGCCGGCACCGACGCTCGGCGGCGCCGGGCCCGGACACAACTGGGCGGCCCAACGCGGGCAGGGCCGGGCCACCGTGGGCACCGCGTACACCAGTCGGGCCGCCGCTGCGGCACCGGCCGCCGTCGCCGCGCCCGCCGCCCGACCACCGGAGAGCCGGGTCGCACCGCAGGCCATGGCCGCCCCGGCGGGACAGCCCGGCGCGGGGGTCGCCGCCGAGGACGCCGCGCCGGTCCCGGTGGTGCGCCCACACCGACGGCAGCCACGCGTCGGCGGGATCCACGTGGCTCAGCTCGTGGCCTGGCAGGCCGGCGCGGCGGCAGTGCTGGCGGCCACGCCGCACGGCCTGCCGCTGACCGTCGCCGTGGCCGCCGTAGCCGTACTGCTGCTCGCTCCGACGATGGTGCGCCGCCGGGGCCGATGGCTCCACCAGTGGCTGGCGGTGTGGTGGGCGTACCGGAGGCGCAGTCGACAGCTGGTCGACGCCGGGTCCGACGGCCCCTGGCAGTTGCTGCGCCACCTGGAGAGCACCGTCGAGCTGGATCAGGTCGAGATCGACGATCAGCCGGCCGTGCTGCTGACCCACCGCGGCGGGCTCAGCGCGGTGCTGGAGGTCGATCCGACCGAGGGTGCTCTGCTCATGGGCGCGCCACAGGCCCTGCCGTCGCCGGTGGCCCTGCTGCCCGCCGCCGACCCGGCGACGCCGGTGGTGACGGTCCAGGTGCTGATCCAGGTGACGCCGGCACCCCGTGCCCGGGCGGCGGCGGTCGACCGGGCCTACCGCGAGCTGACCAACGGTGGCGTCCCGGCCAGCCGGCAGGCGTGGGTGGTGCTGCATGCGCCGCGGACCCCCGACTTCCATGCCAACCGCGACCTGCGGCCGGCGCTCACCGCGGCGATCCGGCGGACCCGCCGTCAGCTGCGGCAGGAGCGGGCGACGGCCCGGCTGCTGAACCGGGACGAGGTGCTCGCGGCGGTCGCCCAACTGACCCATCTCACCGGCGGTGCGGTGGGTACGGACCGACCGTTGGCCCGGGAAGGCTGGCGGAACTGGTCGGTGCAGGGTGTCCCGCAGAGCTGTCATCGACTGCTCGCCTGGCCCGGCCGGGCGTGGGAACTGGACCCGCTGCTGCGTGGGCTGCCCGCCGCGGCCGGCGTGGTGTCGGTCTCGGTGGCGCGGGAGAACGACCGCCCCGGTGACGACGACGCTCTGGTGGAGGTGGCGTTCCGGCTCATCGGCGCCGACCCGGCCGCGCTGGCCGCCGCCGATCACGCGCTCGACCGGGCGGTCCGCGATCACGGTGGTCGGCTGCAGAGACTCGACGGTGAGCACGCCCACGGCGTGGCCGCCACCCTGCCGTTGGGAGGCTTCCTGCGATGAACGGCGTCGCGTTTCCCGGCAGTCGGATGGGGCTGCACGTCGCGGACGGTGCCGCCGTCGCCGGGCTACGCCTGGTCGCCGGTGGCGGTGGGCTGGTCGTCGGCCGTAACCGTCAGCAGGAGCCGGTGGGACTGCGGGTGTTCCGGGCCGAGCCGACCCGGCTGATGCTCACCGGCGGGGTGCGCGCGGCCGAGCTGCTCGCCTTCCGGTCCCTGGCGCTCGGCGCCCGGCTGTTCATTCAGACCGCGCGGGAGCAGGAGTGGGACGCCCTGCTGCGGCGCTGCGTCATCGGCCGGGAGATCGCCTCGTTCCTGCCGCCCGGTGTCGCTCCTCCGGTGCCGGCCACACCCACCGAACCGCAGCTCGTGGTGATCGACACCGGTCCGGTGACCGGGCCGGACACCAATCTCAGCGCGCCCTGGCGGGCCACCCTGGTGGTCCGCGACGATTTGGCCGGCTGGGACGTCGAGGTCCTGGTACGCAGCGACATCGTGGTGCTTCAGCGGCTCACCGAGGCCGAGGCCGCCACCGCCGCGAGCGCCCTCGGTCTGGCCAGCGTGCAGAGCTGGTTCACCCAGTTGCATCCGGAGATGGTCGGCCTGATCACCAAGGGCAGGGTGCAGTGGGTGATGCTCAGCATGACCGGCACCGAGCGTCAGCTGATCGGCCCCGTCGCTCGGGCGGGCTGACCGAGGACCGGCGTCACGGTCTTTGCCGCATTGGTACACCCGGCGGCTCCCGCATGGACACCGGTGCCGCTTATCCTCCGACGGTCTACTCCCTTCGGAGGCCGCTTACATGCAGCGCACAAGAAGTACCCGACTACTCACAATCCCGGGCGTACTGGTCACCGCCACCACGCTCATCCTCTCCAGTGGCACCGCCGCCGCCGCAGACCCGGCGCCCACCGTGCCGTTCATCAGTGAGATCCACTACGACAACGTCGGCGCGGACACCGGCGAGGCGATCGAGATCGAGGGGCCGGCCGGCTTCGACCTGACCGGCTGGCAGATCGTTCTCTACAACGGTGCCAACGGCGCGGCGTACGGAACCCGGACGTTGAGCGGCGTGGTGCCGGCCTCGGGTGTGGTCGTCGAGTCGTACCCGACGGACGGCATCCAGAACGGCTCCCCCGACGGCGTCGCGCTCGTCGCGCCCGGCGGTGACGTCGCCGAGTTCCTGACCTACGAGGGCACCTTCGCCGCGGTCGGCGGGCCGGCGAGCGGCCGGACCGGGGTGGACATCGGGGTGCAGGAGACCGCGTCGACTCCGGCGGGCCACTCGCTCCAGAAGATCGACGGAACCTGGCAGGGGCCGGCGGCTAACACCCTCGGGGTCCGCAACGCCGCGCCGGATCCGGACCCCGATCCGGACCCGACCGGCTGCACCGTCACCGTCGACCACACCATCGCCGAGGTGCAGGGCACCGGTACGGCCACGCCGCTGGCCGGCAGCCGGGTGACCGTGGAGGGCATCGTCACCGCCGACCACCGCAGCGGTGGCTACAACGGGGTGTACGTGCAGACGGCGGGCAGCGGTGCCGAGCGCCCGGTCGCCGCCGGCACCGCCTCGGACGGCATCTTCGTGTACCTCACCAGCAACACCGCGAACCATCCGGCGGTCGCGATCGGCGACCGGGTCCGGGTCAGCGGCACGGCGAGTGAGTTCAACGGCCTCACCCAGCTCACCATCGCGGCCCGGACCGACGTGCAGGTGTGCGCGCAGGGCGCGCCGCTGCCGGCACCGGTCCCGGTCGAGCTGCCGCTGGACGAGGCCGCTCGCGAGTCGGTCGAGTCGATGCTGGTGGCGCCGGTCGGCGCGTACGCCGTGTCGGAGGTGTACAACACCAACCGGTACGGCGAGGTGGCGCTCACCGCCGGTGACCAGCCGGCCCGGACGCCCACCGACGTGGCCCGCCCCGGTTCGGACACCGCGCAGGCCCTGGCCGCCGAGAACAAGCTGCGTCGCCTGCTGGTCGACGACGGCCGGACGACCAACCTGGCCACCGCCGGGCTGCTGCCGCCGTACGTCTCGCCGGCCAGCCCGTTGCGGGTCGGTGACCAGGTGGAGGCGTTCGGCCCCTCGGTGCTGTCGTACGGCTTCAACGAGTGGCGCCTGCAGCCGACCCGCCCGGTCGACGCGGACACCCCGCCGGCCGCCCGGACCACGTTCAAGGCCACCAACCCGCGTACCGCCGGGCCCGTCGACGTGGGCGGCGACCTGCGGGTGGCCAGCTTCAACGTGCTGAACTACTTCGTCCACTTCGGCGGCGACGCCCGGGGTGCCGCCGACGAGGCGGCGCTGGCCAAGCAGGAGGCGAAGATCGTTTCGGCGATCTCCGCGCTGGACGCCGACGTGGTGGCGCTGGAGGAGATCGAGAACTCGGTCCGGTTCGACGCCGAGGACCCGCAGCAGGCGCTCAAGCGCCTGGTCGCCGCCCTGAACACCGAGGACGGCGCGGGCACCTGGGACTACGTACGCACTCCGGCGGAGCTGCCGAGCGCGGCCGAGCAGGACGTCATCACCACGGCGATCATCTTCAAGCCGGCCAAGGCACAGCCGAAGGGCCCGTCGCGGTCGGTGAACGACGAGACGGTGTGGTCCAACGCCCGCGAGCCGATCGCGCAGACGTTCACCGCCGGCTCGGTGGACTTCGTCGTGGTGGCCAACCACTTCAAGTCCAAGAGCGGTGCCGGCACCGGTGACAACGCCGACGCCGGGGACGGTCAGGGCGGTTGGAACGGAGACCGGGTCCGGCAGGCCGGGGCGCTGGCCGCCTTCGTGGATCAGGTGAAGGCGGACAGCGGGACGGACGACGTACTGCTGCTGGGTGACTTCAACGCGTACACCCAGGAGGATCCGATGCAGGTCCTCTACGACGAGGAGTACCGCAACCTCAACGACACCGGGAAGACCAGCTACGTCTTCAACGGTGAGTCCGGCTCGCTCGACCACGCGCTCGCCTCGCCGTCGCTGGCGTCGCGGGTCACCGGCGTCGACGTCTGGCAGATCAACGCGGTCGAGTCGTACGCCTTCCAGTACGACGGCCTGGCCGCGTTCTACGCACCGGACCCGTACCGGGCCAGCGACCACAACCCGCTGGTCGTGGGCATCGACACCGGGGCGGACCCGGGCCCGGTGGACCTCCAGCTGTTGAGCATCAACGACTTCCACGGCCGACTGGAGTCGCCGGCCACCGTGGGGGGTCAGCCGGTCGGCGGTGCGGCTCAGGTCGCCGGTCTGGTGAACCAGTTGCGGGAGCAGAACCCGAACACCGCGTTCGTCTCCGCCGGTGACAACATCGGTGCCTCCACCTTCATCTCGGCGATCGACGAGGACAACCCGACGATCGACGCGTTGAACCAGGCCGGCCTGCTCGTCTCGGCGGTGGGCAACCACGAGTTCGACAAGGGCATGGCGGACCTGACCGGTCGGGTCACCGACCGGGCCGACTTCCCGTACC
Source organism: Micromonospora palythoicola (assembly GCF_036689795.1). Classification (NCBI taxonomy): domain Bacteria; kingdom Bacillati; phylum Actinomycetota; class Actinomycetes; order Micromonosporales; family Micromonosporaceae; genus Micromonospora; species Micromonospora palythoicola. The sequence continues at coordinate 45,410 of NZ_JBAGKI010000046.1, forward strand.
TGGGTGCCAACGTGTACCGGGGTGACACCCGGGCGCTGCCGGCGTACGCGGTGGACACCATCGGCGGCGTCCGGGTCGGCTTCATCGGCGTGGTCACCGAACAGACCGCCGCGCTGGTCAGCCCGGACGGCATCGCCGGCATCACCTTCCGCGACCCGGTGGCCGAGGCCAACCTGGTCGCCGGCCAACTCAAGGACGGCAACCCGGACAACGGCGAGGCCGACGTGGTGGTGCTGCTCGCGCACGAGGGCGCCGCGACGGAGAACATCGACTCCCCCGAGGCGTTGGCGAACGACCCGGTCTTCGGCGAGTTCACCCGCGCCGACGCCACCGTCGACGTCATCTTCAGCGGGCACACCCACCAGCCGTACGCCTTCGAGGTGCCGGTTCCCGGCACCGACAAGCTGCGGCCGATCGTGCAGGCCGAGGACTACGGCAAGCGGCTGGGCAAGGTCACGCTGACCTTCGATCCGGAGGCGGGTGCCATCACCGCCGCCGACGCGTCCCTGGTGGACGTCGTCGGCGCACCGCAGGACCAGGCGGTGGCGGAGATCGTCGCCGCCGCGAAGGTCCGGGCACAGGAGCTGGGTCAGCGCAAGCTCGGTGAGATCACCGCCGACATCCGGCGGGCGTACACCGACGGCAACGAGGATCGGGGCAAGGAGTCGGCGCTTGGCAACTTCATCGCCGACGTGCAGCTCGCCGGTACCCGCGACGCCGGCCGGGGCGGGGCGCAGATCGCGTTCATGAACCCGGGCGGTCTGCGGGCCGACCTGCTGTACGGCGAGGACGGCACGGTGACCTACGCCGAGGCTTTCGCCGTCCAGCCGTTCGCCAACGACGTGGTCACCAAGACCTACACCGGTGCCGAGATCAAGCAGGTGCTGGAGCAGCAGTGGCAGCCGGCGGGCGCGTCCCGCCCGGTGTTGTGGCTCGGCGTGTCGGAGGGCTTCAGCTACACCTACGACCCGCAGGCCGCCCAGGGCTCGCGGATCACCTCGATGAAGCTGAACGGCACGCCGATCGATCCGGCGGGCAGCTACCGGGTGACGGTGAACTCGTTCCTCGCGGCCGGCGGGGACAACTTCACCACGCTCGCCGGCGGCACCGACCCGGTGACCACCGGCGACAACGACCTCACCATGCTGGTGAACTACTTCGCCGCCAACTCGCCGGTGACCGCGGACACCGAGCCACGGTCGTCGGTCGGTCAGGGCGGGCCGGAGTGCACCACCACGATCACCGGTAGGCACGCCAGGCCGCTGCTCGTGACCACCGGTCTGACCTGCGTGGAGAACGCCACGATCGCCGGCCCGGTGTCGGTCGCCGCGGGGGCCTCGCTGCGGGTGACCGGCGGCACCATCAACGGCCCGGTGTCCGCCATCGGGCCGGTGCTGTTCGAGCTGTCGGGGACGAAGGTCTCCGGTCCGGTCATGGTGATCGGCGCCACCGGCGACCTGAAGATCAGCAAGGCTCGGATCAACGGACCGTTGGCGCTGGTGGCCAACCTCGGTGGGGTACGGGTCGACGGAGTCACCGTCAGCGGCCCGGTGGGCGTGATCGGCAACTCCGGCAGCCAGCCGGTGGTCGTCGCCGCGAACACCGTCAGCGGCCCGCTGGCCTGCTCGGGCAACACTCCGGCCCCGGTGAACGAGGGTCGGGCGAACACGGTGCGGGGCCCGGCCTGGGGTCAGTGCGCGCGCCTGTGACCGGTAGGTGACAACGCCGGTCCGCGGTCGGAGTTCCTTCGACCGCGGACCGGAGCCGGGGTCGTTTCCGGCCGGCCCGTGCGGATGGCCGCTGTATACCCCCCCGGGTCTATTCG